>JBPCIP010000144.1:0-29772 GCA_051006195.1 Pyrinomonadaceae bacterium | reverse complement strand
ACACACTGTCTCGCGACGGGGTTGCTTAATATAAACGACGAAGCGCACATGATTTCCACTATCCGCGCTTCCTCCCCATGAATAAATTCAGGGGCATCCGCTCCCTTTAACGAAAGGTTAATGTGGTGAAGACATCTCGCCACAAAGTTAGACCAAACACCCCCGACATACGCCTGTTGAGCAAACCCTGGCGAAAGCGTCGCTGAAGTCGCCGGCTGACATTCGCAAGCCGCCATTGCATTGTGGAAGCAGGACAAAAGCCACGAAGGGATTTACCTTTTCTCCTTCGAAGGTGAAACATTTCGTTTGACATCGGGCGCTTGCCGCGATACAAATCGCCATACGCAATCATCAGTATTTTGACGAGGCGAGCGATGATCAAACTAAAAACTGCGACCGAAACGAAAAGCATCACGGAGGCGCAAGCCATCTTAGGGGTCTCGCGGACAGCGCTGTGGCGGCTGATTCGCACTTACAATATTGAAATCTTCCCCGACGTACTTGATGCCCGTGTCAGGCGCCTGCGAGTGAGCGATCTGACACGCATTCTTGATGATGCCGACAAGGCGAGGAGAGGCATCGCAGCGTGAAAACCATCGCCATTGCTAATCAAAAAGGGGGCGTCGGGAAGACGACGACCGCCGTCAATCTCGGCGCGGGACTGGCAATCGAAGGCTTCAGGGTCTTGATGATCGATCTGGACTCACAAGGCAACCTCACTCGGACCTTCCTGACGCCGGATATGATCCGCAACACACTCGCCAACGTTCTCATCGACAACAAAGGCGACCAGCTCCCCTTCGGCGCGGCTATTTACGAAACTCATATCGAGAACCTCGATCTCGCGGCCTCACATATCCGGCTCGCCCGGTTGGAGAAGAGCGGCCAGTTCGATGATTTGTTTCGCCTGAAGGACGCACTCGCTTCCCTCTCCGCCTCCTACGATTTTGTGCTCATCGATTGCCCGCCGAGTCTGGGTGTGGTCGTCACCCAAGCTCTGCTGGCCTCCGACCATGTAATGGTTCCTGTGGCGGCGGAATACTACGCCTTCGAAGGCACACAGGACTTAGAGGAAACGATCAAAAGCGTGCGCCGCTCTAACCCGGCATTGAATGTCCTCGGTTATGTGGTTACACGTTTCGACGCCCGTACGACGGCCTCGGCTGACGCTTACGCGCAGGCGCAAACCATGTTCGGCGACAAGCTGTTTGAGACTCTGGTGCGAACCAACACACATCTCATTGCGGCGCCGGCCTATCGTCAGTCGATCTTCGAGTACGCGCAGGCGTCGCGCGGCAGCGAGGATTATTTGAACTTAACGCACGAGTTCCTTTCTCGCCTGGAAATGTCTTCCAAAGTACGACTCCTCAAGGAGAAGCGTAAATGACCACCCGGCGCTCTAAAAGTAAACTTCAGATTCCGACCCGGATGGCGCGTCCCAAAGGGGATATGTTCCAAAACCTACGCAAGGCAGGGGAAATCGAATCACTCAGCATTGAAGAGATAGTCGCCCCCCCTGACCCCACGTTACGGGGAGTCACCCCCCCTAACCCTGCTCTACCCAATGCTCCGCAACGAGATTTCAACAAACGCGCCAACAGTCTGGAGCGGCTCGCCCTACCAGCCGGTCTTTTTCCCGGCTCAAGCAAAAAACTCTATGATGCCCTTTACGTGCGCACGCGCGGCGCCATCTCCTCAAAGCGCACCCTGCGGGCTACGAAACGTGAACTGAGCGACTGGTCGGGCATCCGCAACCACAAGACTATCGATTCACACCTCAAATATTTCGGGGCCATCGGATTGGTGCTCTCCGAGTGGGAGCGTGGACAGAATGCCGGCGCTTTGTATGAAGTGCTTTTGCCGGAAGAAACTTCCGGACTGTTCATCAACAGATCAAATGGGGTCGCCCCCCCTGACCCCATGTTACCCCCCCTGACCCCCCCTTACGTGGGGTCACTCCAAAATTTGGGGGGGGGTCACCCCAAATTTTGGAGTCACCCCCCCTAACCAATGTATCTGTAGAATCAACTACTTACGATGAGGCTAAGACTTCTTTTAAGACTAAAGATAAGAATATTGATGATGAGGCGACGCGACGCTTTGTCGAAATCCTCAAACAGACGGAAAGAGAATTGACTGGTAAAAATTCCCTTAATTCTGCTAATTGGGCGAAACTAGCGGAGTTGCTGGCGACAGAACTGAAAATCGCTGCTGCCCGCACCACTGTCTCGAATGTGCCGGCTTTTCTCACGGAACATCTCCGGCGACGATTGTGGAAAGTTGATGAGAATAAAGCAATCGAAATCGCAGTTGCGCCGGAAGCGGGAAGCACCTCGTCTTTGAGCGAGGATGAGAGAAGAAAATGTCCTGACTGTGCAGGTACTAATTTTTGGTATCCTGAAGGTCCGGAAAGGGGCGTAGCGCGGTGCGTACACCGGAGGTTGCGCTCAGAAAAACCGGAACAAGTCTCATAAGTGTCCCTCTCTATCACATCTGCAAACTCATTTAGAGATAGTTTCACGAGGTTACATGCTGATACTCTCAAGGATCAGAAGGGTTGAAGCGCCAGCCATAGATAATTATGATTGCACTTCCGATAATGGATATTTTCAGCAATATTTCGTTGACTGGAATTTGGCTTTAGTTCATGATGCTCAGCGTTTCTTGCCCTGAAAACCGGCTTCTGGAGTAAACCCTTTCACGATGCCTGATCAATACCTTGCCCCTTTGCGACAAGATCAGAGTCTGGCGCGGAAGCATTTTGACCCCCGCAGTGCGACTCCCTTCGTCAACAAATCCGTCTCGGAAGAAACGCGGCGCGCTTACCGCCGGTCTCTCGCAGACTTCTTTCAATTCGTCGGCGCAAAGCACCCCGTGGATGTTCTGCCAGATGATGTGCTGAGATGGCGCGACGGGTTGCGGGCGCAAAAGAAACGCGCCTCCACGGTCGCCTTCAAACTTTCAGTGGTGCGCGCCTTCTTCGAGTACTTGAAAGCCAGCGGCCTCGTTTTGCTCAATCCCGCTTCGACCAAGCTGGTGGCGGTGCCGGAGGTGCCGGATGAGCCGGCGGGAAGAGCCTTAACGCCGAAGGAGGTTCGATACTTGTTGGCGGGGCCTGATCGCTCCAGTCCCGAGGGCGCGCGCGATTACGCACTGCTGCTCACCATGCTCCGGCTGGGGCTCAGGGTCAGCGAGGTCTGTTCCCTGAGAGCCACCGCGATCAAGTGGAGTCACGGGCGCTGGGTCTTGAAGTGCAAGGTTAAAGGTGGCCGCGAGCGGACGCTGCCCTTACCCCAGGAGGTGAAGAAGGCGATTGACGAGTATTTGAAACTGGACGCCAGCCGTCGTGGGTCTCTGCGCTCGGGCGGCGAGGATGCCTTCCTGTTTCAACCACACACGAATTACCGGACGCTGGTTTTCGACAAGGGACTATCATCGCGGATGGCTTGGAACATCGTCTCGCGGTGGGCCGGTTATGGCGGCGTCGGTCGGCTGTCACCTCACGACTTGCGTAGAACGGCGATCACAAAAGCTTTAGACCAGGGTTTGACTTACCGGCAGGTCCAGATGATGTCGGGTCACCGCGACCCGAAGACAGTGATGCGTTACGACCGCGGGCGGGAAAATCTGGACCAGAACGCCATCAACTTTATCAACTACGATGAAACTTAGCGGTTGCCGGAACGCCTCTGGCTGTCCCTTTATCCGCCTGCGACTTTCCGAGTGAGGTTTATGACTGCCGTATCATCCGAGCGCAGCGTGTAGAACCGAAACATCATGACCGGAGAGGTGGGGTGGAATTTTCGGAACGGAAGAAACGATGAAGGCGGGGAAGCAAGTTGCGGGAGGAGACAAAGAAATTAACAAGATGACTTTGCTCACACGCGGAGGCGATTTTTAATTTTTCTCATTTTCTTCGCGCCGGGCGTCTCGTTCCGCGGCTTTGGCGTCGAAGCGTTGCCGCTGTTCCTGGGTGAGCAGGGCGCGGAGGCGAGTGCGCGCCTGTTGACGCAGAGCGTCGTAGCGCGGGCGCACTTCGGTGCGCAGAGCGCGGTACTCGTTGTGAGTTTGGTCGAGGATGGCGCGAAGCTCCGTCTCTTGTTGCGGATTCAAATCGAGATCGCTCCGCATGCTCTCAAAAAGGTCTTCCTTGCCGTGCCGCCCGCGCGCCTCCTGACGCTTGCTGAGGTCGCGCAGCCGGTACACGCTATCAAGCGATGCGCCGGTCACGCAGCCGAGGGCGAAGACGCCCACCACCACCAGCCAGATTTTCAGACGGGTCCGGGCGCGCGGCGTCATCGGGAAATCTCCCGCTCGTCATCTTGCAGAATCGTCGCCAGCACTTCGTCGCTTGAGAGCGCGCGGCGTTCGGCGAACATGACGTGTTCGATTCCGGCGTCGCGCACGTCCAAAAATGCCTCAAGGCCAAAACCGCCCGGCGACTGCGCGCCCATGCCTGAAGTCCACCACAGGGCGAGGGCGCAGACGGCGACTAACGCCATCGCGGGGACGGCACGCCACACGACGCCAAGCAACGCCAGCCAACTCTCTCCTGCTTCCCGCCGCTCTCGCTCCACCGCGATCCGCGTGCGCAAGCGCGCGTAGAGAAAAGGCGACAGCAGGAGGGCGGCGGTGGCCTCCGCTTCCGCCTCATTCGACGCGGCGACGCGAATAATTTCCCGACCCACCTGATCGAGATGCTCTTTCAATCCGCTTTGATTTCCGGCGCTGGACATTGTTTGAAGCTTGCCTCCGTTAACTTTGTGAGAAACGGTTGTCAACAGTGAAAACGCGCGCCTGCCCACGACGGTTACAGGAATCTCTCCAATACGCGGCGCAACGAGGCCCGCGCCCGGTGAGCGCGAACTTTGACTTTGGAAATCGACCACTTGACCGATTGCGCGATCTCGGCGATTGACATGCCTTCGACATCGAGCATCACGAGCACGAGACGGTCTTCCGGGCTGAGCCGCGCGAGCAATTTCCCGGCCAAATCGCGCGCCACCAACGCGGATTCGACGTTACCTTCCGCTCCCTGCAAGCGCAGTCGCTGCTTCAACCCTGCGGCTTCTTCCTCAGAGACTGCGCTCGCCGCGTTTCCCGGTCGCCGCTTGCCCCGTCGCAATTCGTCGTAACAGGAGTTGAAGGCGATGCGCGCCAGCCAGGCGGCAAACGAAGCATCCGGTTGCGGTGAAAAATCCTCCAGCGCGAAATAGGCTTTGGTAAAACTCTCCTGCACGATCTCCTCGATCTCTTCGCGGCGGTGAAAGAAACGGCTCGCGATGAGCGCGACGCGCCGCCGGTGACGATGGAACAATTCTTCAAACGCCGCTTCGTCGCCCGCGCGGACGCGCGCCACCAACACGACATCCGGCGGTTCGTCCGTCGAGGGCGCGGGCGATTCGACGGGCACGGGGTCGGAGTTATGAGTCGTCTCGTCCATAGAATGAACAGCGAATCTCAATCTGGATGGAGGGTGATGGGTACGAGCAGACCGACACGAGAAAACGCTCTCCATCTTCCGAACGACCGATTGCGCTCTCGTTATTGGTGATCCAACAAACTCACTCCGGCACGAGCGCGAGGCGAAAGCCCAACTGCGACCATTCGGCATCGCCCTCGACTTCATTGAGATACGAAAAGTCGCCCGGCGTGTTTGAACCGACGGCATAGCAGGTGGCGTTGCCCTGCTCATCTCGATAGAAGCCGAGTTCGAGCGTCTCGGTTTCGCTCCATTCGGGATGAAAGATGCTGCCGACGAGATTGAAGACGGCGGGCGGGCAGATCGTCAGGCGATAGTCGGTGGGTAACAGCATCCGTGCCCGCCAGTCTTCGTTGACGACGCGGAGAAAAGCGCGCAGGGAAAGATAGTCGTGCGCGTAGCGCGTGCCGTTCATCATCCCGGCGCGACCCATGTAGGGCGCAAACGGGTCGGCGGTGGCGTCGTGGCCGTACCGGCTGCCGTAGAATTGCCGGTTGCCCGGAAGATAGCAGGGCTTCTGAGTCGTTTCGATACCGAGGACGCGACCCTGATGTTGGCGGTGGCCGGCATTGAGGCGTTCGCGGTAACTCGCCCCGTGCTCATGCGGCTTCGCGAAATCGCGCGAGGCCATCGGGTAGAGCCGCGCCAGATAAGCATCGTCGAACGGGACGGCATCAGTCGAGGGAATGACGTGCCATTCGATGTGGAAATGACCGAGTCCCTGCGCCATTTCGGGCGAAAAATTCAACTTCGCAGCCTCAGGCGATATCAATTCCCGGTTCGCTTCGAGGGCAAAGAATTCGCGCAATTTGTCGGCGCGTTCTTCCAGCCAGCCACTCATCAGTATTCGCTCCTTGTTCGTGACGTGTTCGACACTGTAATACATTTCCGCGCTAGCGCCTTGCGCTGTCGTGCGTCGCGGCAGAGGATTGCCTGAACCAGCATCAAATCGATATGCCGCCGCTCGCTCCGGCCCGCGAAAATTCTGTAACCGAACGTCGCGGCTGGCCGTTTTCATATCAAACAGGGATCAGCAACAAGGATTGGTAACAGGGCTATTTATGTCATCTTCATTTCTCTCGCGCCAAACGCACCTCGCCGCGCTTTTTTGTCTGGTGTGCGCCGTCGCATTGTTCGGCGCGGCTTGTGGCCGCTCTGCATCGAAGGCCGACGCCAAAGCGAATGCGAGGGGCGAAGCGGGCGCGGCGGAGAAGGGCGAAGCGGGCGCGGCGGACGTGCCGCCCGTCGCCGTCACGACGACGAAGGCCATCGCGCGCCAAGTGCCTTCGTTCATCCAGGCGACGGGAAGTTTGGTCGCAGATGAAATTTCGGACGTGTCGTCGCAAACTTCCGGTCAGGTTGTGGCGACGCCGGTCAATGTGGGCGCGTTCGTGCGGCAGGGCGACGTGATCGCGCGTTTGAACGACCGCGACGCGCGGCTGCGTGTGCAGCAGGCGCAGTCCGGCGTGCAGCAGGCCGTCGCCGGTGTCAGGCAGGCGGAAGCGCGGCTCGGTTTGCGCCCCGGCGGCAACTTCGACGCGAGCGCGATCCCCGAAGTGCGCTCCGTCAATTCCAGCCTCGAACAGGCGCAGGCGGAATTGCGCCTCGCCGAAGCCAACGAAAAGCGTTACCGCGAACTGGTCGAGACGGGCGACGTGGCCGTGAGCATTTACGAGCAATACCGCACGCAGCGAGACACGGCGCGTTCAAGGGTCAATAACGCGCGCCAGCAACTCGAAAGCGCGCTCAACACCGCCCGCCAGAGCAATCAGGCGATTCAGACCGCCGAAGCCGCCGTCGCATCGGCACGCGCGCAGGTCGCCATCGCGCAGAAGGCCGTGGCCGACGCGACGATTCGCGCGCCTTACGCCGGATACATCAGTAACCGCCCGGTCGCCGTCGGCGAGTACGTCACGCCTTCGTCAATCGTGGCGACGGTGTTGCGCACCAACCCCGTCAAGGTGCAGGTGCAGGTGCAGGAATCCGAAGTCCCCTTTATCACACAGGGTATGGGCGTGTCACTCGAAGTGGACGCACACCGCGAGCGCAAGTTTGCCGGGCGCGTCTCGGCGATCAACCCCGCCATCGATCCGATTTCACGCGCGGCCACGGTCGAGGCTCTCGTCGAGAATGGCGATAACGCATTGCGCTCCGGCATGTTCGCCACCGTGCGCGTCGTGCGGCAGGGAGCAAACCGCGCCGTCTTCGTGCCGCGCGCCGCCGTCCTCAGCGACCAGAACACGCAGTCCTACCGCGCCTTCGTCATTCAGGGCGACACGGCGAAATTGCGCGTCGTGCAGATCGGCTCGGAGGAAGGCGACATGATCGAAATCATCTCCGGCGTGCAGGCCGACGAGACAATCGCGACCAACAACCTCCAACAGCTTTTTGAAGGCGCGAAGGTTAAAAAAAGTGATGAGTGGTGGGTGATGGGCGATGAGTGGAAAACATTTGTCTTTCACTCATCGCCCATCGCCCATCACTCATCACTTCATTCAGAGGTGATCTATGCAGAAGTTGGCTGAAATTTGCGTGCGGCGTCCGGTTTTCGCCACCGTCATCATTCTCATTTTGACGGTAGTCGGCGGCTTCTCTTTCTTCACGCTCGGTGTCGACCGCTTCCCGAAAATCGATATTCCGACCTTCTCCGTCCAGACGACCAACGTGGGCGCTGCGCCGCAGGAGATCGAGACCGAGATCACCGACATCATCGAAGGCGCGGTCAACACCGTGCCCGGCATTGACGAGGTGCGCTCGAACTCCGCGCAAGGCCGCTCCAGCGTCACGATCAATTTCAATCTGGAAAAGAACCCCGACCTCGCCACGCAGGAAGTGCGCGATAAAGTCAGCACCATCCTCAACCGCCTGCCGGAGACCGCCGACCCGCCCATCGTGAGGAAGTCCGACCCGGATTCGCAGCCCGTCCTCGTTTATGCGATCAGCGCGCCGCGCTCGTCCATCGAATTGACCAGCATCGTCCAGAACCAAATCCAGGAGCGCATCGAATCCGCCGACGGCGTCGGAGAAGTGATCGTGTTCGGCGGTCGCCAGCGCGAGATCAAAATCTATATCGACCCCGACCGCCTGCGCGCCTACAATTTGTCGGTCACGGAAGTGGCGAACGCCCTGCGCGCACAGAACCTCGAACTCCCCGGCGGGCGACTCGACGAAGGGGCACGCACCGTCACGCTGCGCACGCTTTCGCGCATCCCGAAAGTCGAGCAATTTAACGATGTTATCATCACGACGCGCAACAATTATCCCGTCAAGATCAGCGATGTCGGGCGCGTCGAAGATAGCGGCGTGGACCCGCAGTCGGCGGCCTCGCTCGACGGCGTGCCGTCCGTCTCGCTCGCCATCCGCAAACAGTCGGGCGCGAATACCGTCGCCCTGATCCAGAACGTGAAGCAGCGCATGGCGGAAATCACCCCGCTCCTGCCGCCCGATCTCAAGATCGCCGTCACGCGCGATCAATCGGAGTTCATCGAAACATCGCTCCACGCCATCGAGGAACATTTGATCGTGGGCGGCCTGCTCGCCGCCTTGATCGTCTTTCTCTTTTTGTGGAATTTCCGTTCGACCATCATCGCCGCCCTCGCCATCCCGACTTCGATCATCGCTTCCTTCGCCGTCATCGCCGCGCTCGGCTATTCGCTCAACCAGATGACGATGCTCGCGCTCACGCTGATGGTCGGCATCGTCATCGACGACGCGATTGTGGTCCTGGAGAACATCTATCGCTTTGTCGAAGAGAAGGGGATGCACCCCTATCAGGCGGCGGTCGAGGGCACGCGCGAGATCGGCCTCGCCGTGACAGCGACGACGCTCAGCCTACTCGCCGTCTTCATCCCCGTCGGGTTTATGACCGGCATCGTCGGGCGCTTCATGTCGTCGTTCGGTTTAACTTCTGCCGCCGCCATCGCCGTCTCGCTCATCGTTTCGTTCACGCTGACGCCGATGCTCGCGGCGCGCTGGATCAAGCCGCCGAAGAAGACGATCACACCCGAAGGCGTGCCGGTCGGCGCGAGCGGCGGAGATGGGGGAGAGGATGCAACGCACGATGGTCATCACGAACTTAACGGTGCGAAGGAGCAGGTTTCTTCATCGAAGGGCGGGCGGTTCTATCGCCCGATTGATCGCTCATACATGTGGATGCTTCGCTGGTCGATGGCGCACCGCTGGGTGGTCGTCATCATCTGCGTAATCGTCGTCGCCTCGATCTGGCCGCTGTACAACTACGTCGGCTACAACTTCCTGCCGGACGAAGACGAGTCGGCCATCCAAATCTCTTTCCGCGCCCCGCAGGGCACGAGCCTCGCGGCCACGCAATCAGTCCTCGACCGCATCGCACGAGACGTGCGCGAACGCATCCCCGGCGTCAAGACCACGCTCGCGCAGGCGGGCGGTTTCGGCGGCGGCGGCCAGCCGAATTCCGGCTCGGTTCAGGTGAGTCTCCTGCCGGTGAAAGAACGCGAGTTTTCCCAGACCGATTTGATCCAGCGCGCGCGCGAAATGATCCGGGCGAGGAAGTATCCGAAGGAATATGTGATCGGCGCGTCAGGCACATCGAGCATCGGCGCGAGCATCGGCGGCGGCGGCGGCGGGCGCGGCGGGTCGTCGCTCGGCTTCTTCATCAGCGGCCCCGACATCCAGAAACTCGACGTTTACTCGAACCGTCTCATCGAGCGCATCAAGGGGGACCAGAATTTCCGCGATGCCGACCGCTCGCTGCAACTCAGCAGCCCGGAAGTCCGCGTCCTTATCGACCGCCGCCGCGCCGCCGACCTCGGCGTGAAAGCCGGGGATGTCGCGCAGGCGCTCAACATTCTGGCCGCCGGACAGCGCGTTACCACCTTCAGCGAAAACTCGGATCAGTACGACGTGGTAGTGCGCGCCGACGAACGATTCCGGCGCACGCGCGATTCTTTGAGCAACTTTACGGTGGCCTCGTCCGCCGGGGGCACGGTGGGCTTGGAGAAACTCGTGCGGCTCGAAGAAGGGAACAGCGCCGCGTCCATTGATCGTTTGAACCGGCAGCGGCAGGTGACGGTCTCGGCGAGTCTCGCGCCGAACGGATCGGAGGCGGACGCGCTTGTTGCCCTTCAGCGATACGCCGCCGAACTCAACATGGAGCCGGGCTACCGCACCGGCGTGACCGGCCAATCGAAGGAACTCCAGCGCGCGAACCGTTCATTCATGCTGGCGTTCATGTTGTCGTTCGTCTTCATGTATCTGATTCTCGCCGCGCAATTTGAATCGTTCATCCACCCGGTGACGATTCTCCTGACGCTGCCGCTCTCGATCCCGTTCGCCCTGCTTTCAACTCTCATCGCCGGGCAGCGGCTCAACATCTTCTCCGCGCTCGGCATCCTCCTGTTGTTCGGCATCGTCAAGAAGAACGCGATCTTGCAGATCGACCACACGAACGAACTACGCACGCACGGCATGGAACGCTACAGCGCGATTTTGCAGGCCAACCGCGACCGCCTGCGCCCGATCCTGATGACGACCATCGCGCTCGTGGCGGGCATGATCCCGCTCATCATCGGGAGCGGCGCGGGCGCGGCCACAAATCGTTCCATCGGTGTGCTCGTCGTCGGCGGGCAATCGCTCTGCCTGCTGCTGACGCTCCTCGCCGTGCCGATCTTCTATTCGTTGTTTGAAGACGCCAAAGACTCGCGCGTGTGGGGCTACGTCGGCGGGCAGGCCGGCAACTTCACGGGCGGCGCGCGACGGCGTCTCTCCGAAGCTTATGCTGGAACTGCCGGAATCTTTTCGCGTCAGGGTAAAGCGCAAAAGCCGGTTGCCCGTCAACCCGCAAAGGATAGATATGTCGATCAAGCATCTGGTGATTAAATTTGGACAACGCAAGGGTTGCGATTTTCGATTGATGAATGCGCGTCGAGCCGGGCTGTCTATGTTCGTCGCGGCGGCGATGCTGTGCCCGCCCATCGCGACGCCCGCGCAGAACCAGACGCGGCAACAGCCGCCCGCCTCGACCCCGCAACAATCGCCGCCCGCAGGCACTTCGACCGAGCGACAGCCAGCGCGCCGCCCCGGTTCGCTCCCTCCCGCGACCACAGAACTGCCGCCCAATTCATCTTCCGCGCCCGTGCGCCCCGGCAACGAAGCGCAGCAGGGCACGCAGCCGCAAACGGGTGTGGACCAGCAGCGTCAACAGACAGCTCCCGACACGCAGGGGCCGCGCCCGCCTTCTCCGCAGGTCCAACCGCCGTCGCAGCAAACCATACCCGGACAATCGCCGACGACCTCCACGCCCGCAGGCACGACTGCGCCGCCCATCAGCACGACTCCCGGCAGCCAGAATCCCGCTGCTGCCACCACCGGCGTACCGCAAACGCCCGGCCAGAATGTCGGCGTCTCAGCCGGGATCGCGCCCGCCGAATTGCCGACGGAGCCGCCGCCCGTCGCGCCGAACTTTGAAGCCGCGTCGCGCCCGCTTCCTTCGGCGGAGCGCGTCGGCGTTGACATGGCCGACCAGATGCCGCTCACTCTCAACGAAGCGATTGCGCTCGCCTTGCAAAACAATAACGACATCGACGGCTCGCGCATCAATGTCGAGATCGCCGAATACGAATTGAATGCGGCGCGCGGCATCTATGATCCGATTTTCTCGTCCGAGAGTTACCTGGAGCGACGCACCACGCCGGTTAGTTCGACGATCAGCGGCGGGCAAAACGGTTCGGTCACGCAGCAGGACGCGACGGGCGCGCTGCGCTTCGGCGGCTTCTCGCCCTACGCGGGCGGCGCTTATCAACTTGATTTCTCTTCGACCCGATTGACCACCACCAACCAGAACACCACGCTCAACCCGCAATTCCCGTCGGCTTTCACTTTCACTTACACGCAGCCGATCTTGCGCGGCCTGCGCTTCGACAACAACCGTCGCACTATCGAGATCGCCAAGAAAAATCTGACCCTGACCGATGCGCAGTTTCGCCAGCGCGCCATCGACGTGATCTCGCAGGTCGAACAATCGTACTGGGATTTGGTCTTCGCGCTCAGAAATCTACAGGTGCAGATCGACGCCGTGCGGCAGGCGCGCGTGCAGCTGGAGAGCAACCAGCGGCTCGTTCAAAAGGGTGTGCTTGCGCCCATCGACATCGTCGCCGCCAACACGCAGGTGACGACCTTCGAGCAAAGCGTCTACACCGCGCAGGAAGCCGTCACGCGCGCCGAGAATTTGTTGAAGACTTTGATGCTCGCGGATCGCACCGCCCCCTTGTGGTCGCGCCCGCTCACGCCCGTGACGCCCGTCAGCCTCGAAGCCCCGCGCGTGCCTTTGGAGGAAGCTGTGCGTGCCGCGCTCAGCAATCGTCCCGAATTAGCGCAACTGCAAACCAACGCCGAGATCAACGACATCGAAGCGCGCTTCTTCCGCGACCAGAGCAAACCGCAAGTCGATCTCGTCGGCGCTTATACATCCGTCGGCCTCTCCGGCACGGCGGTCACGCCGAGTCTGAATCCGCGCGGCACCAACCCGCTATTGCTCCAGCGCGTCAACGATCTATCGATGCGCGCCGGGTTACCGTTGCTCGATACGGCTACGGCCACAACCGGCAGCACCGTCGCGCCCAATCTCATCGGCGGTTATCCGCAATCGCTCTCGAACTTGATCGGTCAGGACTATCCGGCTTATCGCGTCGGCGTGCGGATCGAAATTCCGTTTCGCAACCGGACGGCGCAGGCCAATCTCGGACGTTCGCTCGCCGCAGGCCGCCTCATCACCAATCAACGCGCGCAGGCCGAACAAGTGATCGAGGCCGACGTGCGCAACGCGACGCAGGCGCTTCGTTCAGCCGAAGCGCGGCTCGCCTCCGCCGCCGCCACACGCGCCTCCGCCGAGCAGCAATACGAAAGCGAGCAGCGGCAATTCCGCGCGGGCACGACCACCGTTTTTCTCGTCTTGCAGCGACAGACGGAATTGCTCGCCGCGCGCGGGCGCGAGCTACAGGGGCAGACCGACCTCAACAAGGCCATCGCCGAATTTCAGCGCGCCACCGGCAACACGCTTCAATCCAACCACGTCGCCCTGCGCACCGACACGCCGGAGCGTCAACTGGAAATTCGTCCCCCCGTCGCCGCGCCTGCCGATAGCGCAAACGCCTCCGGTGCTTTGGCTGTGCCGTGAGCATGAGTTAGCCCATTTCCGGTAAAGGAGGTAGACCGGATGAAACATTTTCTTTCGCCGTCGCCCTCGCGCGCGAACCAGCGCATGTCCGCGCTCGGCGCAGCGTTTGCGCTGCTCGTGCTCGGCGCATCCGCCGCCTGCCAATCATCCGGGGGCGCAGAGGAAGGGGCGACGCGCGGCGTCGTGATTGTGAATGCACCGGCGACGGGCGAAGTGCGGCGCGTGCTGGTGCGCGAGGGGATGTCAGTCGATGCGGGCACGCCGGTTGTCGAGATCGCGGTGCGCGTCGAATCGTCGCCATCCGCGCCGCCTCAAGTTGCAGACCCACAGGCGCGGGCGCGAGAGAATATCGGGGCGGCGCAAACCAGGATCGAGACGGCCAGAGCTGAAGCGGTGCGCACCGAAGTTGAAGTGCAGCGTTTGACACCGCTCGCCGCTTCCGGCGATGTGCCGCAAGCGCAATTGGACGGCGCACGCGCGGAATATGAACGGGCGCAACAGCGTTTGCAGGGGGCGATCAGCGCGGAGCAGGGGGCGCAATCCGGCCTCATCGCGGCGCGACAACAAGCACAAAACGCCACAACGCCGGGGCAGGCAATGCCCGCCGCGCCGCCGGTCGAGCGGCTCGTTATGGCGAGCGCGACTTCCGCCGGAACGGTGCGCGTCATCAACGCGCGCATCGGCGAACGCGTCACCGCCGGGCAACCGTTGGCGACATTGCGCGCCGGGCCACGCTGAACAACAAACAATGTTCTGTGAAGTTGCCAACATCGGCCCGCGTGAACAGCGTAAGCGGCGACTGCTCGGCATCGTGGCACTGACCGTCGGCGTCGCGGCAGCCTTCGTGCTGGTGGTTTACGGTGCGCCGCGCGGGTTGCGCGCCGTCGTCTTCTTCCCCATCTGGCTGGCGGGTCTGGGATTGTTGCAGGCGCGCGAAAAAACCTGAATCGCGCTGGCCGCGCGCGGGACGCGCAATTTGGACCACGGCGAAGAGAGCTTCGACGACGCGGAGTTATCCGCCGAACTCCGCCGCAAGGCGCGACGCATCAACCGCCGCGCGCTTGTCACCGCCGCCGCTATCACGTTGCTCGCCCTCGCCTTTCCCGCAAAGGGAGGGTGAGCAAAACCGATGAGCAGTAATCATCCTTCATCGGCCAGGTGGTAGTGGGTCAGTTTGAAAATTGAAACTATTTTATTCTCATCTGACTTTCTCATCTGACTAATGACCGACTCCGCTTATGCCTAAACGCTCAAGAGGTACACACGAGGACAATCAACATGCGTCTTTCAATCGTGGAAGCGGCTTAGAGGGAAGGTAAATATCAGCCCCGTGCTGATATTGGACCTCCGAAATGGTAATAGTCAGCAAAAGATGTAACATATCGCTAAGAGCGCTCTAATAAACGTTCGGCGACTTCAACTGTCCCCCAAATATGCGTTGAGTTTGAGTTGGTATGAATAGCAAAATAACTGTCGCCCAAAGTGAGCAGGAAATTTTAGATTGTTATTCGGTGATGGCGGAACTGCGTCCGCATATCCAACCGGACGAGTTTCTGCCGATGGTCAAAAGGCTGATTGAAATTACCGGTTTTCAGTTGGCTTATGTAACCGAGGGAGAAATCAAAGCTGTCGCCGGATTCAGAATCTCCGAATGGCTGGCTGGCGGCAAATATCTTGAAATTGAAGACCTCGTGGCAAAAAGCGACGAGCGGTCGAAAGGTTACGGCGGCGAGTTGTTTGATTGGCTGGTCGAATATGCCAAAGAAAATAACTGTCTGCAAGTGCGGCTTGTTTCGCGTGTCAGCAGGCTCGACGCGCACCGTTTTTACCTGCGAAAAGGAATGAATCTCGAAGCACATTATTTTTCGATGAACCTTAAATGAAAGCGCATTTCGAAATAAAAAACGTGCGGTGTTATTCACGCGCCGCCGAACAAGAGCTTGCAGCGGACTCGCAATGAGGTAGCCTCTTCGACTCCACATTGATTGCTCGCCGCTGAAGCGCGGCGTTGGGTCGCTTCGCGTCAGACCAAAGAAGAGGAAGCCAAACGGGAGGAGCGGAAGGTGGTAGTGTCAGGCGATTTCGTCATTGGATTTGTCATTGGAGATGACAGCGGATATCAACAAGAAGCTGTCGAGCATCGAGGATATGCTTAACCTGTGCCAGTCACATTCAAACTGACCACTACCGGCCAGATTGTGCGTTTGACAAAGAGGCAGGGCGTAAGTATAAACTTCTGTCTCGTAATGAAGCGAAATAATACCAAGTTTGATCTCAGCGTAGCCCATCATCATTGCGGCGCGGCCCTGCATCATGGCAACCATCATCGCCATGAACACGGCGCGGCGGCTCTACGGGTGGCCTACCACAACAGAACGAGAGAATAGCTTCATACTCACGTTCAAGTTTCTCGGAAACCCGCTGCCGGCGAATCGCAAGATGCGAAGGCAGCGGGTTTCTTCTTTTGCGGTGAACTAGCTTTGATGGCGGCGTTGATATGTTTGAGCCACTTTCTAAAATTCCGGGCGGCATGCGTTATTACTACGGCGCGGAGGCGCGTCTGCGGCGCGCGGTCGAAGACACGATCATGGACATCTTCGACGGCTGGGCTTACGAAGAGATCACGACGCCGTGCGTCGATTATCTGGCGCTCTTCGAGCGTGGGATGGGCCACGAACAGGCGCACCGTGCGTTTCGTTTCGCCGACGGCGATGGACGTTTGCTCGCTTTGCGCCCGGATGTGACTTCTTCAGTCGCGCGTGCCGCCGCCACCCTGTTGGCGGCGCAGCAGCGTCCTTTGCGTTTGTGTTATGCCGCGCCGGTGTTCCGTCAGCAACCGTCGTCGCATGCCGAATGGCGGCGCGAGACCCGGCAGCTTGGCGGTGAACTCGTCGGCGCGGGCGGCAGCGCCGCCGAGATGGAGACGCTCTCCATCGCGGTTGAAATCCTCGAAACTTTGCACCTCCGGCATAAATACCGGATCACGATCAACAGCGTCGAAGTTTTCCACGGCATCGTTGAAGGTCTCGCGCTCGATGAAATTCAGCGCGAAGAGATGCGCCATCTGGTCGATACCAGAGACGCCGCCGGGCTGCAAGGGTTTCTCGCCGCATTCCCCACCGACGAGGCGGAGCGCGCGGCCTTTGCCCGCGTCATCCAACTCTCCGGCAAACGCGAAATCCTCGACAAAGCGCGGCGCATCATCACCAATCAGCGCTCGGTCGCCGCCCTCGACGATCTCGAATCGCTGTGGGGCATCATCGAATCCATGCAACTGGCGGACTCGTGCGACATCGACCTCGGCGACGTGTCGAATCTCGACTACTACACCGGGCTGACGTTCAAAATCTACGTGGCCGGGGCGGGCACGCGGGTGGGCGGCGGCGGGCGCTACGATCACTTGACCGCCAACTTCGGGCGCGCCGAACCCGCAGTCGGTTTTGTCTTAGACCTCGATGCGCTGACTGATGTCCTCATGCGCAATGGAGAGGCGGCCAAAGTCCGATTCGCTGCACGAGAAGTCTTTCAGCAAACGGACGAAGAACCGGAGGCGCAACTCGCGGACGCGCGCCGCCGGAGGGCGTTGCGCGAGCGCGTGCGGATCAATTTCACAGGGTGAGAGACGAATGCCGGATTTGACCATCGCGTTTGCGAAAGGAAGGATGCAGGAGGACGCGCTGCGTTTGCTGGCGCGCGCCGGGGTGCGTGCGAGCGAGGCCGCGCTCAAATCGCGACGCCTCGCGATAGAAGACGAGAGCGGCGCGTATCGCTTCGTCTTCGTCAAACCGTCGGACGTGCCGGTGTATGTGGAGCACGGCATTGCGGACTGCGGCGTGGTCGGGCGCGATGTGCTGCTCGAATCGCGCGCGGATTTGTTGCAGCCGCTCGATCTCAAAATCGGGTATTGCCACATCGCCGTCGCCGCGTGCGCGGGGGCGAATTTGGCTGCGCCCGGCGCGCTGCGGGTCGCCACGAAATACCCGAATCTGGCGGCGGCACATTTCGGGGCGCGCGGCGTGCCGGTGGAGATCATTGAACTGTCGGGGTCGGTCGAACTCGCGCCGGTGCTCGGTCTGGCGGATTGCATCGTGGATGTGGTGGAGACAGGGCGCACGCTCAGGGAGAACGGGCTGGAAGTGGTCGAAGTGATAGCGGAATCGTCGGCGCGTCTGGTCATCAATCGCGCGAGTTATCAACTGAAAGCGTCGGCCATTTCACGTCTGACAATTGCGCTCGATGAAGTTTTGCAAAAGGAAATGTCGGGATGATTGAAGTAATTAGAAACGACGACCAAGATCGCCTCGCGCGCAAACTGGCGCACATCGCTTCGCGCAACGTCGCTCTGGACGGCGACCTGATGCGCAGCGTGGCATCGATCATTGACGATGTGCGCGGGCGCGGCGATGCGGCGCTCATCGACTACACCGCGCGTTTCGACGGCGTGCAGTTAGAGCCGGATGAACTGCGAGTTGATGAGCGACATTTGCGGGCTTCCGCCGCCCGCTCCGAGCGGGAAGTGCGCGCCGCCATCCGCGAAGCGATCAAGCGGGTGCGAGTTTTTCACGAACGCGAGCGCGAAACGTCATGGGAGCTGGAGACGACGGCAGGCGTGCGTCTGGGCCAGCGGATCACGCCGATTGAACGCGCGGGGCTGTATGTGCCGGGGGGCACGGCGAGTTATCCGTCGTCGGTGGTGATGAACGTCGTGCCCGCGCAGGTGGCGGGCGTGGAGCGTCTCGTCGTCGTCACGCCGCCGCGCACGCTGGCGGAGAATCCGGCGGTCGCGGCGGCGCTGCTCGAATTGAACGTGACGGAGGTGTACGCCGTCGGCGGCGCACAGGCCATCGCCGCGCTCGCTTACGGAACCGAGACGGTGCCGCGCGTCGATAAGATCACAGGGCCGGGAAACAAGTATGTGGCGGCGGCGAAAAAACTGGTCTTCGGCGTGGTCGGCATCGACTCGATTGCCGGGCCGAGTGAGATCGTCATTGTGGCGGATGAAACGGCGCGGGCACATTTCATCGCCGCCGATCTGCTCGCACAAGCCGAACACGGCGAAGACGCTTCGGCGGTACTCATCACGACGAGTGAGAGGTTGGCCTTCGCCGTCGCCGCCGAAGTCGAGCGACAGGCGCGAAGCCTCGCGCGTCTGCCGCTCGTCGAAAAATCGTTGACGGATTTCGGCGCGATCATCGTGGTGAATAATTTAATGGAAGCGTGTGCGCTGGTGAATGAGTTTGCGCCGGAGCATCTGGAGATAATGACACGCGAGGCGGAAGAGTTTGCGGCAGACGTGCGGCATGCGGGGGCGATCTTTTTGGGCGAGCACACGCCGGAAGCGGTCGGCGATTACTTCGCGGGGCCAAACCACGTTTTGCCGACAGGAGGCGCGGCGCGCTTCTCATCCGCGCTCGGCGTCTATGATTTCGTTAAGCGCACGAGCATCTTGCGCTACTCGTCGGATGAGCTGAAAGAAACCGCACACCTGATCGCCGCTTTAGCCCGCGCCGAAGGACTCGACGCGCACGCGCGCTCGGCACTCATCCGGTTGGACGATGGCGAGTAATTGATCGCAACTGAACAGCCTGTCCCAACAGCTTGAACGAGGATCAAACATGCTCAACCCATTGGACAACATCAAACCGCGCGTGCGCGAACTTCGCGCTTATACGCTGACGCCCGAACGCGCATCCATCAAGATCAATCAAAACGAGAATCCGTGGGACGCGCCGGAGCAGATCAAGCAGGAGAGCGAGCGGCGTTTGCGAGATCGAGCGTGGTCGCGCTACCCGGATTTCGTGGCCGCGAGTCTGCACGAGCGTCTGGCCGCTTTCGCCGGGTGGCAACCGGACGGCATCCTTGCGGGCAACGGCTCGAATGAATTGATTCAAGCGCTGCTGATGGTGACAATTGGCGAGGGCAAGCGTGTGCTCATCTGTGAGCCGACGTTTGCGCTCTACCGCCAAGTTGCCACCGTGCTCGGCGGCGAGGTGTTGAGCGTGCGGCTCGATGCGGAGTTGAAATACGACATCGGCGCGCTCAAAGAAAAAATCAAGACGAGCAGGCCGGACGTGACGATCATTTGTTCGCCTAATAATCCGACGGGCTGCCGCATCGCTGACCTCGATCTCGTTGAATTGCTCGACATGACGAAGGGACTGGTCGCCATTGACGAAGCTTATTTCGAGTTCTCCGCGCAGACGGTCGTAGGGTTGTTGCGTGAGCACAAAAACCTCGTCGTCTTCCGCACCTTCTCAAAAGCGATGGCGTTGGCCGCGTTGCGCATCGGCTATTTGCTGGCCGCGCCGGAGGTGGCGCGCGAGATCGGCAAAGCCGTGCTGCCTTACAATCTTAACGCCGTCTCGCAGACCATCGCCGAGGTCGCCGTCGAAATGTACGAGACGCAGTTGCGTCCGCTGGTCGAACGGATCGTGGCGGAGCGCGAGCGGCTTTATGCGGGACTACAGGCTATCGAAGGACTCGCGCCCGTCCGCTCCGAGGCGAATTTCATGGTCGTGCGTTCGCAGATCGAACCGCGCCGCGTCTTTCATGAACTGCACCGGCGAGACATACTCGTCCGGGATGTGAGCGGCTACCCGATGCTGGAAAATTATTTTCGCGTGAGCGTCGGTCAGCCGCGCGAAAACGATCTGTTGCTGGCGGCCCTCAGCGAGATATGCGCCGGAGAAAATTAACCGCGCCAGAGCGAAAGTGTGGCGACTAAGACAAAGGGAAGTTTAGGCAATACGAGCGGGAGAAGATCATGGACACACAACTTCAGACACAGCCGCGCCAGGCGGAAGTTCACCGGGAGACGAAGGAGACGAACGTGCGCGTCGCACTCAACCTCGACGGGAGCGGCGAGGCGCGCATCTCCACCGGCATCCCGTTTCTCGATCACATGCTCGAACTGTTCGCGCGCCACGGCCTCTTCGATCTCGAAGTGGAGTGTCGCGGCGATCTGGAGATCGACGATCATCATTCGACGGAAGACGTTGCTATCTCTTTAGGTCAGGCGTTCGCGCAGGCGCTCGGCGACAAGCAAGGGATCGCGCGTTACGGCGCGGCAATTGTGCCGATGGACGAGGCGCTGTGCCGCGCCGTGGTTGATTTATCAGGCCGCTTTTATCTCGTCTATGAAGTGGAGACGGAGCGGCACTCGGTTGGTAATTTCTCGGTCGAGTTGGCCGAACACTTCTGGCGTTCGTTCGCCGAAGCCGTGCGCTGCAATCTGCATCTCGATCTGCTGCGCGGGCGAAACACGCATCACATCCTCGAAGGAACGTTCAAAGCGACGGCGCGTGCGCTCAGGCAGGCAGTGCAACTTGATCCGCGCGTGCGCGGCGTCCTGAGCACGAAGGGTGTCCTGTAAATGAAGCGCGCGGAAGTGGCGATCATTGATTACGGCGTCGGCAATCTGCGCTCGGTGGAGAAGGCTTTCGCTGCGATGAATTGCGCGGCGGTGGTGAGCGGCGACGAGGGAGTGCTGCGCGCGGCGAAGCGTCTGGTGTTGCCCGGTGTCGGCGCGTTCGGCGCGTGCATGAAGGCGCTCAGGGAGCGCGGCTTCGACCGCCTCGTGCGCGAGCGCGCGGCGGAAGAAACGCCCTTGTTGGGCGTGTGCGTCGGGATGCAGTTGCTCTTCGAGGAATCGGAGGAGTTCGGGCGTACTGAAGGATTGGGTCTGATCGGCGGGCGCGTGCGCCGCTTCGGCGGCGACTTGTTAGTGCCGCAAGTCGGCTGGAATCAAGTCGCGCGGCGCGCAGGCGCGCATCCGTTGCTTGAGGGCATCGAAGAGAATGCATTTTTCTACTTCGTTCATTCCTATTACTGCGAGCCGGAGAATCCAGAAGTGGTGCGGGGCGCGACGGAGTACGGCGCGGCTTATGCGTCGGTGGTGGCGAAAGGCGCGGTGTGCGGCGTGCAGTTTCATCCCGAAAAAAGTCAGGCGGCGGGTTTACGGTTGCTTCGTAACTTCGCGATGGTTGAGGCGATATAAAATCGATGCTGGCGAAACGTATCATCCCTTGTCTCGATGTTGATCGCGGGCGCGTGGTCAAAGGCATTCGCTTCGTCTCGCTCGTCGATGCGGGCGATCCGGTGGAACAGGCGAAGCGTTACGACGCGGAGCGCGCGGACGAATTGACGTTTCTCGACATCACGGCTTCGGCGGATAAACGCGCGATTGTCTCCGACCTCGTGCGGCGTGTGGCCGATCAAGTGTTCATCCCGTTCACGGTCGGCGGCGGATTGAGCAGTCTTGAGGACATCCGCGCGGCGTTGCGCGCGGGCGCGGATAAAGTGACGCTGAACACGGCAGCCATCGAGCAGCCGCAATTGATCAGTGAGGGCGCGGAGACGTTCGGCAGCCAGTGCATCGTGGTTGCCATCGACGCGCGGCGGCGGGCGCGGGGCGCGGGAGGTTGGGACGTGTTCACGCACGGCGGGCGACGCAACGTGGATCGGGATGCCGTCGAATGGGCGGTGCGCGCCGAACAACTGGGAGCGGGAGAGATACTTTTAACGAGTATGGATGCAGACGGCACGCGCGACGGCTTCGACGTAGAACTGACGCGCGCCATCGCCGATGCCGTGCGCATTCCCGTCATCGCTTCGGGCGGTGCGGGCAAGCTCGAACATTTCTATGAGGCGCTGACGGAAGGAGGGGCGAGCGCGGTGCTGGCCGCATCGCTCTTTCATTTCGGCGAATATAAGGTGGGGGAAGTGAAGGATTACTTACGCGCCAGAGGAGTCTGTGTGCGATGAAAATTGCGTGGGAAGATTTGAAATACGATGAGCGCGGTCTGATCCCCGTCGTCGTACAGGACGCCGCAACGCGCGAAGTGCTCACCGTGGCCTATATGAACGCGGAGAGTTTGCGGCGCACGCTCGCCACGGGCGAGACCTGGTTCTGGTCGCGTTCGCGCACCACGCTCTGGCACAAAGGCGAAACTTCAGGCCACACGCAGCGCGTCGTCCATCTCGCGGTCGATTGCGACCGGGACGCGCTCACGGTGTCGGTCGAGCCATCCGGCCCTGCGTGTCACACGGGCGAACGCACCTGCTTTCACCACGAACTCGAAGACGCGCCGCAGGTTGAGCGAGGAGAAGAGCGAGGAGAAGAGCGAGAGCGGCCCGCCCCGTCATCCGGTCTCGGCGTAACGCTCGAAGAACTCTTCGCGCTCATCGAGAGCCGGCGGCGGGAGCGACCCGAAAATTCATATACAACTTATCTCTTCGACCGGGGACTGGACAAAATATTGAAGAAGGTCGGCGAGGAGGCGGCGGAGACGATCATTGCGGCGAAGAACAGGGACGCGCCCGCGTTCATCGGTGAAGTCTCCGATCTGATTTATCACTTGCTCGTCCTGCTCGCGGAGCGCGGGGCGAAACTGGCGGAGTTGGACGCGGAGTTAAAGGGGCGCAAAGAAAAACGGAGCGCGCAATGAAGCAGGACCAGACAGAGCTTGAAGCACTTCTCGAATTCGCGGTCGCGCTCGCGCACGGGGCGGGCGAGATCACGTTGAAACACTTCCGGCGTCCCTTCACGGCTGAGCGCAAGGCCGACGGTTCCTTCGTCACAGAGGCGGATCGAGAAGCGGAGCGTTTCATCCGCGCCGGGATCGAGGAACAATTTCCGCACGACTCGATACTCGGCGAAGAAGAGGACACGCGCGCGGGTTCATCCGGCAGACAATGGATCATCGATCCTATTGACGGAACCTATTCGTTCGTCCACGGCGTGCCGCTCTACGGCGTGATGATCGCACTGGAGAGCGCGGGGGAAACTCTGCTGGGCGTCGTTAATTTGCCCGCGCTCGGCGATCTCGTCTACGCCGCGCGCGGTTTGGGCTGTTTCTGGAACAACGTGGCGGCGCGCGTCTCCGCAACTTCGACGCTTGAGGACGCCCTGTTGCTGGCGACGGATTTCGGGACATGCGAGCGATACGGTTTTGGAGCGGCGGCGCGTCGTCTGGAACAAAGCGTGGGCGCGCGGCGCACCTGGGGCGATTGCTACGGGCATGTTCTCGTCGCCACCGGACGCGCCGACGTGATGCTCGACCCGGTGATGAACGTCTGGGATTGCGCCGCGCTTCAGCCCATCATCGAAGAGGCGGGGGGCACTTTCACCGATTGGCACGGGCGGCGAACGATTCGCGGCGGCAACGCCATTTCGACGAACGGCGCGCTCTTCCAATCCGTTCTCGCCGTCGTCAAGCAGGAAGCATAATTGCTGCTGCTGGTGAAGGCGGTTGCATTGGTCCACACCGAAACTACAAGGATATAAGTTGCGCGATGTTGATTATCCCGGCCATTGATTTGAAAAACGGACAGTGCGTGCGCCTGACGCAGGGGCGTAAGGAAGCAGTAAAAGTTTACGACGGCGACCCGAACGAGATCGCACACGACTTTGCAGCGGCGGGCGCGCGCATGCTTCATGTGGTGGATTTGGACGGAGCGTTTGCCGAACGCAGTTCGCCCAACCGTGCCGTGGCGCGAAGGATCATTAAGACTGCGGGGATACCGGTGCAATTCGGCGGCGGGTTGCGCACCATCGCCGACGTAGAGGAACTGATTGAATATGGAGCGGCGCGCGTGATCGTCGGGACGCTGGTGGTCGAATCCGGGGAACTGCTCGCGCAACTCGTCGCGCGGTTCGGCGCGCGCATCGCCGTCGGCCTCGATGCGCGGGGCGGCCAAATCGTCACGCGCGGTTGGGAGAAGCAGGAGAATATCTCCGCCGTCGAACTGGCCGCGCGCGTGGCCGGGGTCGGTGTGGAGCGCATTGTGTATACAGACGTTCAGCGCGACGGCATGCTCGAAGGCGTCAACGTGGAGCAGACGTGCGCTGTCGCCAGGCGGTCGGGCGTGCCCGTCACAGCTTCGGGCGGTGTCTCTTCGCTGGCAGACATCGAGCGGCTGAAGTTGGAGGGCGGCGAGTGCGGAGTCGATAGCGTGATCATCGGCAAGGCTCTCTACGAAAAACGTTTCACCTTACCGGAAGCGATGCACAGCGCGGCGCAAGGTTGAAGTGGCAAACTGATTCTTTCGGAGCAACTCTAAAATGTGCCGAACCGTAGCAACGAAATTTTTGTCGGAATGATGCTAAACTGTCCGCACGCTAATCGACAGAAAGGAAGTTTTGTTATTGATGAGAGAGAACCGACCTCGCCCCTCGAAGATTGCTTTGATCGTGCTCGCCGGTTTCTGCTTGACCTGTTTCGCTGCCTGCTCCGCGCCGGATAACGCGCCCGCTGTCGCCAGCACTTCGACCGCCACATCGCCGAACAAGCCCAGCCTCGAACTCTTGCGGCAGGCCGATGAAAGTTATACGGCACGCGCGGATTTAGGGCGCGTGCGCGAAGGGCTTGAGACGCTGCGCCGCGTGCGCGCCGTTGATTTCAGCAACTACGATGCGGCGTGGCGCGTGGCGCGACTCAACTATACGCTGGGCGATCACTCGACGGACAAGGCTGAGAAAGAGAAGGCTTTCCGCGAGGGCATCGAAGCCGGAGAGATAGCCGTCAGGGCGGAGCCGGACAAACCTGAAGGCCACTTCTGGCTCGGCGCGAATCAGGGTGGCTACGCGCAGACGAAGGGACCACTCTATGGTCTCTCGGCAGCGGAAAGTTTGCGGAAGGAGATGGAAACCGTCCTCAAACTAGACGAAGGTTTTCAGGGCGGCAGCGCCTTCATGGTGCTCGGACGCCTCGACCTCGAACTTCCTTCGATGCTCGGCGGCGACCCGAAACGCGCCGTCGAAACTTTAGAACGCGGCCTGCGCTACGGCGAACAAAATTCGCTCCTGCGCCTGCATCTGGCGGAGGCTTACCTCAGAGTCAAACGCATGGAAGATGCCCGCGCGGAGTTAAACTTCATCCTCAACATGACGCCGCCGCCCGAATTTCTGCCGGAGTACAAAGAGTCTGAGACGAAGGCTCGCGAGTTGCTCAAGAAAAAGTTTTGACCTTTGGGCTGCCGGAGTGAAGAGGACGGAATGAAGAAGCTGTTTAATTTGGCCCTCGCCTGCTGCGTCGCGCTACTTTCAGCGTCACCCGGCTTGAATTCGACTTTGCCCGCCACAATCCAAAAACGTGCCCAGCGTCCCGCCCGGAAAAAGCCCGCGCCGCCCGTTGTGCGACAAAAAAAGGGAGACGCGCCGCAGACCGACCTTCAACCGTCGCCACCACCCACGCCGACACCTGCGCCGACGCCCGCCGCCGAATTCTTTGACAAAACTCCCGTCGAGCAGATGGCGGCGCAGTGCGTGAAGTTGGAAACTGAAGCGGGCGCAATCGAATTGAAGTTGTTGCCCGAAGCCGCGCCTGAGACCGTGCGCAATTTTCTCAATCTCGCCGCGTCGGGCGCGCTCGACACGACGACTTTCAGCCGCGTCGTCAAAGATTTTGTGATACAAGGCGGCAATCTCTCGACGCGCGAAACCCTGACGCCCGCGCTCGTTGAAAGATCGCGTCGCACCATCTCCGACGAGCCGAACGAAATCCAACACCTGCGCGGCGTCGTCTCGATGGCACGCCCCGGCACGCCGGACGGCGCGACCACCAACTTCTTCATTCTCGTCTCGGATGCACCTCATCTGGATGGAAGGTTCGCCGCCTTCGCGCGGGTGACGGGCGGGATGGCGGTGGCCGACGCGATCAATCAAGCCCCGGTCGAAGGCGAGAAGCCGGTGACACCGATTCGTCTCAAGCGCGCCGTGGTGTCGCCCTGTCCGGTTGATTCAACCGTACTCGTGCGATGAAAATTTATGAAAGCGCCAATCAGCAAAATTCAAATAATGATTTCGCCAGTGTGAAAAGGAGAAAGTGAAAATCGCGATGAGCAATGTGCCAAATAAAGTGATCTATTCGATGATCGGTGTGAGCAAGTTTTACGATAAGAAACCCGTCCTCAAAGATATTTACCTTTCCTATTTTTACGGCGCGAAGATCGGCGTCATCGGCTTGAACGGTTCGGGCAAGAGTTCGCTCTTGCGCATTCTCGCCGGGACGGACACGGAGTTCACGGGTGAAACGGTGCTGTCGCCCGGCCACACCGTCGGATTTCTCGAACAGGAGCCGCGTCTCGACGAGACGAAGACAGTGCGCGAGATCGTCGAACAGGCGGTGCAGCCAACCGTCGATCTGTTGAAAGAATATGAAGAGATCAACGAGCAGTTTTCTCAGCCGATGTCGGATGATGAGATGAGCGCGCTCCTCGAACGGCAGGGCGCGGTGCAGGAGAAGCTGGACGCCGCCGATGCGTGGGATTTGGACAGCCGCCTCGAACTCGCGATGGATGCGCTGCGCTGCCCGCCGCCCGAAACGCCCGTTAAAATTCTCTCCGGCGGCGAGAAAAGGCGCGTCGCGCTTTGTCGGCTGCTGTTGCAGCAACCGGACATCCTGCTGTTGGACGAACCGACGAACCATCTCGACGCGGAATCCGTCAGTTGGCTCGAACAACATTTGCAGAAGTATCCGGGCACGGTCATCGCCGTGACGCACGACCGCTACTTTTTAGACAACGTCGCGGGCTGGATTCTCGAACTCGACCGCGGGCAGGGCATTCCGTGGCAGGGCAATTATTCGTCGTGGCTCGAACAAAAACAGGAGCGACTCTCGCGGGAAGAGAAACAGGAGTCGGAGCGGCAGAAGACTTTGCAGCGTGAATTGGAGTGGATCAGGATGTCGCCGAAGGGGCGGCAGGCGAAGTCGAAGGCGCGCATCAATTCTTTTGAAGCGTTGGCGAGCCAGGAGACGCAGCGGCGCGCGGCGGAGTTGGAACTCTACATTCCGCCGGGGCCGCGTCTGGGCGACATCGTGATTCAAGCGGAGCACGTCGCGAAAGCTTACGGGGACAAATTGCTGATCGACGATTTAACGTTCGCGCTGCCGCCGGGTGGCATCGTCGGCATCATCGGCCCAAACGGCGCGGGCAAGACCACGCTTTTTCGCATGATCACGAAACAGGAGGAACCCGACGGCGGGAGTTTCCGCACGGGCGAGACGGTCAAACTCGCTTACGTCGATCAAAGCCGCGACGCGCTCGCCGCCGATAAAACCATCTGGGAGGAAATCACAGACGGCCTGGACCTCGTCATGCTCGGCACGCGGCAGGTGAACTCGCGCGCTTACGTGGCGCGGTTCAATTTCTCCGGCTCCGACCAGCAGAAGAAAGTCGGCGCGCTCTCCGGCGGCGAACGCAATCGCGTCCATTTGGCGAAGATGTTGAAGCAGGAAGCGAACGTGTTGCTGCTGGACGAGCCGACGAATGATCTCGATGTCAACACGATGCGCGCGTTGGAAGAGGCGTTGGAAAATTTCGCCGGGTGCGCCGTCGTCATCAGCCACGACCGCTGGTTTCTGGACCGCATCAGTACGCACATCCTCGCCTTCGAGGGCGAAAGCAAAGTCTACTGGTTCGAGGGCAACTATTCCGATTACGAAGCGGATCGCCGGGCGCGACTCGGCGCGGCGGCGGACCAACCGCACCGGATCAAGTATCGTCAGTTGACGCGCGGGTAGGGAGAGAGTCGGGGGGCGAGAAATTGAGAAATAATCGAAGGACGAAAGAATTAACCGGGCGATGGAAAACGAATTGAGGGAGAAGGTCGCGCTCGTGACGGGCGCGAGTTCGGGCATCGGGCGGGCGACGGCGTTGCGTTTTGCCGGAGCGGGCGGGCGAATCGCCTTGGTGGGGCGAGACGCGGAAGCGTTGGCGGCAATCGCGCGGGAGATCGAATCAGGGGGCAGCGAAGTTTTCGCTGTTCCTGCGGATGTGACGAATGAAAGCGAGGCACAGCGCGCGGTGGCCGCGACGATTGAGCAATTCGGACAACTCGATGTGCTCGTCAATGCGGCGGGCGTCTTGTCGAGCGGGACGGTGGAGAACACGAAGCTCGAAGCGTGGGACGCGATGTTGAACGTCAATTTGCGCGCGGCTTTCATCAGAAAACCTCACATGGCACAGGCACGGAGACGCCGCTATTTATAGCGGTGAGGAGCGCCCACACATCTTTAGGATTCAAGGTTGCACAGACGCTTGCCTGTGATATAATCACTGCATGAAAAAGCTTCAGCAATCGGTTAAGGCAAAGCTTATCGTCACGCCAAACGTTGCGGAGGAATTGAAAGCGACAATGCGTGAATTTGCGAAAGCCTGCAATCTGATTGCAGAAGTGGCGAGTGAAAAGAAACTGCACCGCAGATACGACTTGCATCATGCGACCTACAATCAAATCCGCGAGCAAACCAACCTGCCATCGCAACACGTTATCAACGCGATAGCGAAAGTCTCCGAAGCCTTTACACGCGAGCGCAACAAGCAGCACAAGTTCAAACAACTTTCTTCCGTGCGTTACGACTCGCGCACGCTCACCTTGACGCGGGACTTCCGCGAGGCGAGGTTGACGATCTGCCCTAAAGGAAAGGTGTCGGGGGAGTTGCAGATGCCGCCCGCGATGCGTGAGAAGCTGCGGACGTGGAAGATAGGCAGCGCAGACCTGATATTCAGAGACGGCGAGTTTTATCTGCACATCGCGGTCAACACAGATGCGCCGGAAATCCCTGAACCGTCCGGCAGCTTGGGCGTTGACTTGGGCGTGAAGCGCGTCGCGGTCACGTCGGACAATACTTTTCACACGGCGAAATTTATTCGCCACAAGAAGCGTCGCTTTCAGCAAACGAGGTCTAGTCTCCAAGCCAACGGCAGTCGCACCGCCAAGCGCGTGTTGCGGCGTGTCTCTGGACGCGAGAATAGATTTGTCATGGACGCGAACCACTGCATCAGTAAGAGCATCGTTGCCCACGCCAAGCAGAACGGGCAGCGCATCGTTCTGGAAGATTTGACCGGCATACGCGGGCGAGCGAAACGGTTGATGACCAGACACCTGCACGGCTGGTCGTTCGCCCAACTTCGTAGCTTTGTCGAATACAAGGCGGCTGCCGCAGGCGTTGAAGTCGCTACGGTCAATCCGGCTTAGACGTCCAAAGGTTGCTCGCGGTGCTTGCATATCGGTTCGCGTTCTTCTCAATCCAACTTCAACTGCGCCCACTGCGGACTCCGCATCAATGCGGATTTGAACGGTGCGCGTGGTGTGGCTCTGAGGCATGACCTCTTAGCTACGGGGCGTTACTTCTGT
>JBPCIP010000143.1:0-4131 GCA_051006195.1 Pyrinomonadaceae bacterium | reverse complement strand
GTAAGCGACAAAGCCGTGGCAGGCGTCCGTGAGCAGCCGGATCGAGTGGAGCAGATTGTGAATCATCACCGGCTTGAAGACGTTCAACTCGAAGTTGCCTTGCGAGCCGGCGAAGCCGATGGCGGCGTCGTTGCCGAAAACTTGGACGGCGACCATCGTCATCGCCTCCGATTGCGTCGGGTTGACTTTGCCCGGCATGATCGACGATCCCGGTTCGTTCTCCGGCAAATTCAACTCGCCCAAGCCGCAACGCGGCCCCGACGCGAGCCAGCGAATGTCATTCGCGATCTTCATCAACGACGCGGCCAAAGTTTTGAGCGCGCCGCTCGCGAACACGATCTCGTCGTGCGCGGAGAGCGCCGCGAACTTGTTCGGGTGCGCTCTGAACGGCAGCCCGGTCAACTCCGCGATCTTGGCCGACGCGCGCTCCGCGAATTCCGGGTGTGCGTTCAAGCCCGTGCCCACGGCCGTCCCGCCGATGGCGAGATCGAGCAGGCCGGGCATCACGAGTCGCAGCCGCTCGATGTCGCGTTCAAGCAGACTGGCCCAGCCGGAAAACTCCTGCCCGACGGTCAGTGGCGTCGCGTCCTGCAAGTGCGTGCGCCCGATCTTCACCACGTCGGCGAACTCTTTCGCCTTCGCGTCAATGGCGTCGTGCAGTCGCTGCACTTCGGGGATGAGTTGATTGATCCGCTCGGCGGCGGCGATGTGCATGGCGGTGGGAAACGTGTCGTTGGACGACTACGACAGGTTGACGTGGTCGTTCGGGTGGACCGGGTCTTTGCTGCCCATCGCGCCGCCCGCGATTTCGATGGCGCGATTGGAAATAACTTCGTTAGCGTTCATGTTGGTCTGCGTGCCGCTTCCGGTTTGCCAGACGCGCAAGGGAAAATGATCGTCGAGCTTTGCGTCGATCACTTCATCGCAGGCATCGACGATCAAACGCGCCTTGTCGGACGGCAGCTTACCCAGGTCCTCATTGACGAGCGCGGCGGCCTTCTTCAGCAGACCCAGCGCGCGGATCATCTCGCGCGGCATCTGGTCGAAGCCGATGTTGAAATGAATCAACGAACGTTGCGTCTGCGCGCCGTAGTATTTATCCGCCGGAACCTGAATCTCGCCCATCGAATCGCGCTCCAGGCGCGTCTGCGGCGCACCTGCGCCCTGCTCTCTCAATCCCGTCGCTTCCTGCTGTGACATAAAAGGCATCCGTCCTCAGTGATGACCCGGCAAACTCATCAACCTCTGATATTTCTCTTCGATACGTCTGACCGGGAATGGTCTCTCTGGTAACACGCGTCAAACGATATGGCGACTGATTGTACAACGCAAGTTGCGAGCGACGACAACAGCAGAAGTTGACGCTAACGTAACAGCGCGAAGGAGTCATCAATTAACCGTAGATGGCTTTCGGCTTTACATCCTCGTCCTTCCGCTTGGCGAACGCATGGCAACCATTAACTTTCATCCCGTAACACTCTGTTAACGTCTTGGTAACTTCATCGCTCTATAGTTTTTTTTCACTCAGAATATTTTACAGACTGATGCGTTCAAACCCCCATACTTCCGTCGCAGGAGCTTTTCGGCTTATGTCTATTGCTAATGAATTGAGTTGCGATGTCGCCGCTGCCGTGCTGACGCGGCGAGCAACTCCGCCCGCCACTTCCGACCCCGTAGACTTGTCACAGATGGTGCTCGCCTTTCACACCACGCTGCGTGGGTTGACCGGCGAAGACCGCAAACGGCGACGCGCGCAGGTACTTGATGCGCCCCCGCCTGCCAGCAACACTTCGGCAGCCGGCAACTAACCCGCACAATCTCTGCCGCCACCTCGCCATCATTCGCCTGTCTGCGCCCAGAGCGGCAGGCTCTCTCTGCTCTGCTTCGACCGCGCTTAATCTTTCCGTTTCCTTTCCTTTATGATGTCATCGCACCGGCGGTCTGCTTCGCCGTGCGCTTCTGTTCAGTTGCAATTCAGATATACGGTATGGCAGTAACTGTAAGGTCGTCGGCTCGACGATTTTTCGTTATCTTTAAGGAAGGATTATCGCATGATTCATGTCGCTCAATGCGCGCTGCTCGCGTGCGCCGTCTTCGTCACGCTCACCTGCTCCACTGTCGCGCAAACATCCTCGCCGATGCCGCCAAACGCGGACGTGGAAGCTTCCGGCACGCATCGCCGTAACGATGCCGAGAGCAATGCTTTAGACGATGTGCGCCGACAATTACAGGAGCAGCGAGCGGAGATCGACAAACTGCGCGCCACGCTCGCCGAGCAATCGCGACTCCTCAACGAGTTGCTTGCGCGCGGTTCGCGCACGGAAACACCCGTGCCCGCCACCACGCTCACAGAGGTCGTCTATTCAGCTAACGATGCGGCCTCAATCGCCACGCTTCGCGGCGACGGCTCGACGCAAGCGGCGACGAAGAATCCCCAGACCGAACAGATGGAGACGCGCGTCGGGCGCATCGAATCGCAGTCGCAAAAAACGAGCGAGACCGTTGCCAGTCAAATCGGCTCCATATCCTTCAGCGGCGACTTGCGCATGCGCTACGAAGGCATCTTCGGCCAGTTGAATGCGCTCCCGAACGCGGGGAATCCGGCCATCGCCGGGAACGAACTGAGTTCGCGGCATCGCGCACGTCTGCGCGCACGTCTCGCCCTGCGCGGGCAGATCGGCACGCAGTTCGATTGGGGACTGCGCATCGCCACCGGCACACAGCCCGACGTGACGAGCAGCAACCAGACGCTCACAGACTTCTTCGCGCACAAACAATTCGCCCTCAATCAAGCCTATCTCACCTATAAGCCCGCCGCCGTTCCGGGATTGCGTCTGCAAGCCGGAAAATTCGAGACGCCGTGGCTGTTCACGGAGATGACCCTCGATGCCGATATTCAACCTGAAGGCATCAACGAGAGCTATTCGCGCGATTTTAAAAACCCGACGCTCAAGAATCTGACGCTCGTCGCCTGGCAACTGCCGCTGCTCGAACGCCAGTCGGCTTTCGTGCTTGGCTCGGACGGGCGCGCGAACATCGAGGCCTCGCGGCGCGGCGGGCGCGACCTCGCGCTCTACGGCGCACAGGCGCGCACGCGTCTCGCTTTCGGCGCGAAGAGTTCGCTCACACTCTCCGCCGCCGATCTCTATTTCTCCGGCACGCAGTTCATCACGCCCGCGCAATTTTTCGGCGGCCAGTTGCAAGTGCCCGTCACGTTGACGATTCCAGCGAACGGGTCAACTCCGGCGCAGACCGTCAACGGCTTCGCCGCCGTCTCGCGCGAACTGCTCGTGGCGGGAAGCAACCTCGGCGTCTCTAACGCCAGCACCAACGCCGTCAACCGCGACGGGCGACTCTCATCCGGCTTCAATCTCGTCGATCTCATCGCTCGCCTCGAACTCACGCACAACACACGCTTCCCCGTCACGCTGCTCTTTAACTTCGTCGCCAACACACAGGCACACGATGTTGTCCTGGCGGGCGCAAACGGCGCGAACCGCATCCTACCCAATCACGAAAACCACGGCTACTGGGCGGACATTCAGGCGGGCAAGACGCGCGAGCGGGGCGACCTCCTCTTCAACTACACCTTCATCCGCATCGAGCGCGACGCCGTACTCACGCCCTTCAACTATTCGGACATCTTGCAGCCTTCGGACGTGCGCGCCCACCGTTTGATGTTCTCTTACACCGCCGACCCGCGCGTGCTCTTAACCTTCACGGGCATCTTTTCCAGCCGTCCCCACGGCCTACTCGGAGCCTTCGGCGCGACGCCCCCCAATTCGCTCAATCGTCCCACCACGCGCCTGCAATTCGACACGGTCTTTCGTTTCTGACTTGCCGCTCAAAGCGTTAAGGCCAAAGGGAAATTACGGGACTCACTGGACAGACGCGGACAGACGAATTCCCCTTTACCCATCACATCTTTAACCCCCTCTGCCCTCCCCTTGCTGACACTTCATCATCAAATATTTAACATTTTGTACACACATCTTTAACTTTCTGTTATAGCGGTTTGCACTTGAATGAGTAGACTGAATACCCTTTAATAAGACTATGGCTGCATACTCTTTAGACCTTCGAGAACGAATTGTAGACGCCGTAGAGCATGACATCGGAAGCAAGCGAGAG
>JBPCIP010000142.1:0-48519 GCA_051006195.1 Pyrinomonadaceae bacterium | reverse complement strand
GTAACTGTTCAGATTGAAGAAAATTGTAGCTAAAAAGCCAGATTCGGGTGATGAAAGTTTCTGGCAAAGTCAGTAGAGTGCGGACATGAAGGTTGATGTGGAGCAGGCCAGCCGAGCGGAACTGATCGAACTCGTCAAGCAACTGCTGGCGCGCGTGCAGGTACTCGAAGATCGCGTCCAAGAGTTAGAAGCGGAGAATGAGCGATTGCGTTCTGGTGGCGGCGCCAAGCAGCCACCCTCATGGGTCAAAGCCAATCGAGCGCTGGGCAGTGAACAGAAGGAGCGCAAAAAGCGTGCGCGAGGCTATGGGCGCCAAAGACAAGCACCGACCACAGTCATTGAGCATTCAGTCGAGGAGTGCCCGCAGTGTCATGTGCCGCTCAGGGGTGGGCGTGAGGTTGGGCGCCGACAGGTGATTGATGTGCCGCCCGTCAGGGTGGAAGTCACCGATCAAGTGGTGGTTGAGCGTCACTGTGCGCACTGCCTCAAGGAGTGGAGGCCGGAAGTTGATCTCAGCTCAGAGGTCGTCGGTCATCAGCGCATCGGCCTCGAGTTGCAAACGGAGGTAGCCATTTTGAGAGAGCGCTTACGGCTGCCGTTTCGCTCCATCCAGGACTATTTGAAGCTGCGGTGCGGGTTGGAAGTGAGTGTCGGCGAACTCGTGAGTTTGGTGCGCGGCGTGGCTGAGCGAGGGGGCGTAGTGGATGCCTCACTGGGGGCGCAAATCAAAGCCTCAGCAGTGGTTTATGGTGATGAGACGGGGTGGCGAGAGAACGGGAAGAATGGCTATCTGTGGAGTTTTTCGACTCCTTCAGTGCGCTACTATCTGTATCGTGGAAGCCGTGCGGCGAGCGTCGTGGCAGAGGTGATTGGAGACGAGTTCGAGGGCGTGTTGGTGAGTGACTTCTACGCTGGCTACAACATTCATGAAGGATGGCATCAGCGGTGCTGGGTGCATCTGTTGAGAGACATCCATGAGTTGAAACAACAGCATGCCGAGCAGGCGGAAGTGCTTGAGTGGGCAGCGGCGGTGAGAGCCGTGTATGACAAAGCGAAAGCCTATGCGGGTCCATCTCGACGCTTGACTGAGGTCGAGCAACGCGGCGCACGACGCGCCCAACAACATGCTTTCGAGCACGAGTTGATGGCCGTGTGCACACCCTTTGTGAAGACCAAGCAGCCGATGTCAGTATTATGCGGGCGGGTGGAGAAATACCTGCCGGAGATGTTCATGTTTGTGGCCGACCCGCGCGTGGCATCAGACAACAATGCGGCAGAGAGAAGCCTGCGTGGGCCAGTGGTGAGCCGCAAGATTAGCGGCGGCACACGCTCAGAGCAAGGAAGTGAGACCAAGAGTGTGCTGGCATCTTTGTTTGGGACATGGCTGGTGCAAGGACTGAACGTCTATGAAGCTTGCCGTCAGCTGTTAGCCGCTCCTACCTGACACTCTGAACAGTTACTTCCGCTCGTCTAGCAGGGTATTTTTACCTGTCGAGTTGGACAAAAGATTCGATGCTTTTCATCTCGCGTCGCTCATCCTTCGCGTTGTGCGCGAGGCGATGAATGAGCCGCCCGAAATATTTGATGCCCTGCACGAAATCTTCGAGACGAATGTTCTCATCAGGCGCATGCGGATTCGACCCGGCGTAGCTGACACCGAAAGAGACGATGGGCGTGGGCGGCAAGTTCACGCCGCAGATCGCGCCGACCGGCCCGCTGGCGGGGTCGAGCGGGTAGACGATGGGCGGCACGCCGTAAATGTCCGTCGCCGCCTCAATCGCCCCGCGCGCCACCGACGATTGGATCGAAGCTTTGGCAAAAGGAGCGCTCGCGATCTCGATGATCTCGATATCGTGAAAGCCGCGCGCGTCCAGATGCTCGCGCAGCAGGTTGACGACGAGCGCGGGCGTCAAGTCGGGCACGAGTCGAAAATCGAGACGCGCCACGGCCATCCCCGGCAGCACGGTCTTTGCTCCCGCCTCGGTGTGGCCGGTGTGGATGCCGCAGATCGTACAGGTCGGGCCGAAGACCAGTTCTTTGGTGAGCGCCCGCCCGGTCATGCCGCGCACCCAATGATTGATCTTGAACTCGTGCTTGAGTCCCGTCTCGTCGAGTTCGATTTGCTTCAACGACCTTTTATCTTCATCCAAGATGGGCGCGAGGTGCGACGAGAAACCATCGATGGTGATGACGCCGTTCGGCGAGACGATGGTGGAGAGAGCCTGCACGAGATTCCACGCCGGGTTCGGCACGATGCCGCCCCACTTCGAGTGCAAATCGGTGCGCGCACCATAGGCACGCAGTTCCAGAAACGTGATGCCTTTGAAACCCAGACTGATGAGCAGGCGTTCTTTCGCATCTTTGTATCCGTCGTCCCAGATACACCCGTCGGCGCGCAGCATCTCCGGGTGCTCCGTCGCAAATCGATAGAGGCCGGGGCTGCCCAACCCATCCTCGCCTTCCACGATGAAGCGCAGGCAGAGCGGGAGTTTCCCGAAAGTTTTTTGATAGGCCTCAATCGCCGCGAGCCGCGCCATGAGATCGCCTTTCCCATTCGCGACGCCGCGCGCGTACATCTTGCCATCGCGCACCGCCGCCGCGAATGGCCCGGAAGACCACGCCGTTAACTGGCCGACCGGCTGCACGTCGTAATGGCCGTAGACGATATAGCAATGCGAACCTGCGCCGAATTCGCCGTAGATGATGGGGAAGCCGCTACCCATCTTGAACGAGCGCGTGCCCGCACCGATGCGTTGCATCGACTGTTCGACCGTTTCCGCGATGGCGCGCATTCCTGTCCCGCGCGCCGCCACCGAGGGCATGCGGCACAAAGCCTGCAACCGCTCGACGAAGGCGGTCGCATGGCGTTCAACGTAACGGTCGAAACGAGTAAAAGGCATATTCAAGCGTGACAGATGACAAGCGACAGGTAACAAGTGACAAGTGACAGGATGAAGACAAGGATTTATATCCTCTCACTTGTCACCTGTCACTATAAAAAAGATAGCACGGATGCGCGGCGTCGCACTTGAAGCCCGCGCAGACGAGTCCGGCGGCAAAGTGTTTTTGAAACTCGGAGCGGACGCGCAGCAGTTCGCGCTCCGCCGTGCGGGCGTCTTCGCGCACGAGCGCGCTCCAATCGAGGGGAATGTCGATGATGGCGACGGGAGGGGAGGAGAGCGGCGGCGCGTGCCTCAGCGCAAGAGTTTCGACACGCGGCGTGCGCAGTTCCCATTCGGCGATCAAGCGGTCGCTATCGAGATTGAACTGTGAGCCGGCAGCGCAAACCTGCGTGCCGTGGTCCCACCCGTAAAAGTTGACGGCGTAGGAGCGGATGCACACGCCCAGACGGTTGAGGTTGAAGTGCGCGTTGCGGGCGCGCATCGGCTCGAACGTCCAGCGGATGAAGTTGCGCCCTTCGGCCAGAGCGCGTTCGCGTTGCGCCCATTTGAGCCGCGCGCCGAGCCCACGGTTTTGATACCGGGCGGAGACGGCCAACATGTGCGAGTAGCCGATGATCTCACTCTCTCTGACGGCGACGAGATGATGCACAAAACCGACGAGTGCCGCGCCCGCGAACGCGCCGAGCACCCACCCGCCCGCCAGACGCGAGACGATCAGGTGACGGCGCGGCGAAACTTCCAAATCGGGCAGCCCGAACACTTCACGCTGCAAACGAATGCAGGCGTCGAATTCCTCCATCGTCGTGCATTCACGCAGCGACACTTCGCTGTCGGCGTTCGCGCGCTCAACTGTTTCCAATCGCCGGGACATGAAAAACTTTTTCTCTTCTATCCGTAGAGATATGCTGGCTCAATTGATAATACGTCAAACGACGGTTCTGGTATACCAACTTTCCGGCACGCGCTCAATGCGTCGCTCCAGTGTGCGCGCCATGATGTCGTCGGTGAAATTGATGATGATCAGGCGTTCGGAGTTGCGGTAACGAACATCCACCGAGGCGCGTAGTTCTTCGGTCAGCGCGAGCGGGCTGTTGACGATCTTGAAGAGCACGAGGCGCGCGACTCCGGCGTGTTTCAGGAGCCAGTTGATTTTACGCACGGCGGTCGTGCCGCACTCGCCCCAGAAGGCGAAAGGTTTAGAGAAATCCGCGCTGCCGTTGCTTCGACGGGCGACCAGATCGGGCTTGTAGCGCAGGCCGACGCGCTGCTCGATCTCAAGCGCGGGAAACTCTCCGACGAACATCGCATAGCCGAGCGCCTTCATCAGCACATGTTCGTAACTTTCGCCCGTCCGCTGCCACAGGCGCACGCGTCGCCCGGCCAACTCGAAGTCGTACAGCATAAAAAAGTCGGGAGTTCGGAGTCTTTACAGTATGGAGTCAAAAACAGGTTCTCAGTTCAAGCATCGGCTGTTGACTTCAGACTCCAGACTTCAGACTCCGAACTCTCTCGTTATTCCTTCGTCGGATATGCGGGAAGTTCGAGACGGACGATCAGGCCGCGCGGTTCGACGGCGGCGAGCGAGACCGAACCGTTGAGCACGGCGACGAGGCGGTGGGCGATGACGAGGCCGAGTTCGTTCATATTCGTGCCGCGCTCGTTCGGCGCATCCACTTCGACGGCGTCGAAGACGTGCGCGGCATCGGCGGGCGGGTCGCCTTCGTCGGATATTTCCACGCACAACTCGGCGGGCGTCTTCTTGTAAGCGTTGATGGTGATCATTGCGCCGGCGGGGCTGCGCCCGATGGCGTGCGCGAAAAAGTTGTAGAGCACTTGCCGCAGTTTGCCCTCGTCGGAAACAATCGTGCCGGAATCGGGCGCAGTGGTGCAATCAAGTTTGACATCCTTCTTTTGCGCCAGCCGATTGACCGCCGCGCACGATTCGCGCAACATCTCGCGCACGGAAAACTCGTGAAGGAATAGCTCCGTCTGTCCCGCTTCGAGGCGCGAGAGATCGACGAGTTGCTGCACGCTCGTTTGGAGGTGCAGACCGGAGGCTTGAATTTTTTCGCAAAACCGGTGTTGCAACGGCGTCAGGTCTTCGTGTTCGAGAAGGATTTCGGCGAAGCCGAGCATCGAGGTGAGCGGCGTGCGCAGTTCGTGCGACATGCGCGCCAGAAAGAGCGAACGATAACGCGCCACGCGCTGCAACTCGCGGTTGGCCTCTTCGAGCGCGCCGCTGCGCTGGCGCAACTCTTCGACGAGTCGTTCGATTTGCTCGCGTTGCTCTCTCATCGCTGCTGACCGGCGCGCATTGCCGAGCGCGATCACAATGGGCGCGGCGATAAAGCGCAGCCCCGTGATGGCCGCGCGCAGGCGTTCGGGGAAAGCCGAGACGGCGACGATAGACCCGATGAGCGCGCCGCGTGCGTAGATGGGCAACGCGATACCGGCCTTGATACCCGTCTCGCCAAAGAGCGCACGCATTTCAACGGAGACAGCGGCCTCACCCGTTGCCGTCTTGCGGTCGAGCCACACCTGACATTCGCTCCCGCTCTGTTCCACCACACTCGACAGCAATTCACCGAGACGCCGCCCCATCGTTTCATCCATGTGCGGGTGCGTGTGCATCGCGCTCTCGCGCAGTCGTCCGTCTTCGTGGCGCAGGAAAGTAATGAGGCAGCAGAGTTCCCAGTGGCGCAGGAGAATTTCGGAGAAAGCTTCGCAGACCGAGTTTTCCGTCGCGTATTCGCCCGCCGCAAAAGCTTGAGTGTAGAACAGATCAACCACTTCTGCGCCGAGTTCGGTCAACTCCGCAGACAGAGCCTCGCCCTCTTCGCGCGCGGACATCTCTAAATTCTTCTGAGGCAGTGCGTTCATGTTGCGAATAAACGCGCGTCCCCCTTCGCGGGACGGCAAATGAGATGAAATTATTCGGTGTTAGCTATGGCTCGAACTATAAAGCGTCGTTCACACGAGTGTCAACGAATCAAAGCTGTCCGTCATCGGCAGTCCGGTGTCCGTTGTAAGTGTTCGGTTGAGCGAATGGCTGAAGATGAAAGTCCCGCCTTAGGCAAGAGACGAACAACTGGCGACAAACGACTGACGACGGACAGCTTTATGCTATGATGAGGGTGGAGGAAGCTTCCCCTTTGCCTGCTCAATGAAAGGTCATTTGCGCGAGCATCCGCTCGCCGAACTCATCAGAGACATCATCGCCGCCAGATTGTCGGGCGCACTGCGTTTGGCGCGCGAACGCATGAAGGCCGTGATCTACGTGGAAGCCGGCGAGGTCATCTTTGCGCGTTCGAATTTGCGCGTGCATCGTCTCGCGGTCTGTTTGCAAAGATGGGGCGCCGTGGCGGAAGACAAATTGGCCTCGCTCTTGACCGAGTTGATGTCAGACCAAGAAGCGGGCGAAGCGCTCGTTGCGGCAGGCGCGCTCAGGACTGACGCGCTCACCAAACTCTACACACGGCAAGTGACGGATGTGCTTCGTCCCTTCCTTTTATGGACGGAGGGCGAATGGAATTTTGAGCCGCGAGCGCGATTAATTGAAGACGTGCGCTGCCACATCGAGATGTCGCCACTACTGCTTGAAGGCGCGCGCCAACTCCCGGCTGAGTTTGCCGCCGCAAGACTCTCCGACGAGCAGGAGATAATCTCGCCCGTGAAAGAATTACCCGCCCAATTGCAACTTCACTCGGTCGAAGGCTTCATCTTATCGCGCGTCGAAGCGCCGCTTTCGCTCGGCGAACTGCTCGCCATCAGTGGCCTGCCCGACACGCAGACGCGGCACAGCATCTACGCGCTCGCGCTCGGCGGATTTCTCACGCGCTCCCATTGGCCGGCGGCATTATCCGCAAACATCCCTGGGCAGGCACATGCCGTCAACGCGCCCGACGCGCCGCCGACGACAATTCCCGCCGGGACAGAGAAGGTTGAAGTGGCGGCCAGCGCGCCGGAGTCCAAAAACGACGCGCCGCCTGACCCGCGCGTCGAAATTGAGGCGCTCTTTGCGCACGTCAACGACGCCGACTACTTCCAGATTCTCGGCGTCACACGCGACGCCGATCCTGCCGAAGTCAAACGGTCTTACTACGCGCTCGCCAAACGCTTTCATCCGGATCGTTTCCAACGTGGCGCGGATGCCTCCCTGCGGGCGCGGATCGAAACAGCTTTCACCCAGATCACCCAAGCCTATGAGACGTTGCGCGAACCCCGCGCGCGCACCGCTTATGAAAGCAAGCTCAACGCGCAGTTAGGCTCACCCGCTTCGTCGAAAGCTGCCGCCCACCAAGCCGCTTCCTTCTCCAAGTCTTTCGCCGCAGCTAACCGCTCGCGCGAGCAACGCGCCGAGGAATGTTTCCAGCAGGGACTGGCCGCCTTGAAGCAGAACAATTACCCATCCGCCCTCGCGCTGCTCGGCGAGGCCACACAACTCGCGCCGCAACAACCGCGCTATCACGCCTCCTATGGCAACGTGTTGGCGCGCGATAAACGCACCCGGCGTCAGGCAGAGGCCGAATTGCGCATGGCGATCAATCTCGACAACCGCGACCCGTCATTCCACGTCATGCTCGCGGAGCTTTATCACACCATCGGGCAGACGCAACGCGCCGCCGGAGAACTGGAACGCGCGCTCAGCCTTGATCCCAACCACGCCCCTGCCCAACGGGTGCTCAACCAATTGAGAAAAGCGTAAAGCGGCGGCAACGATTCATAAAGGGTAAACGGCATAGCATAAAAACGCGCCGGGCTTTTACTATTCACGATTTACCATTTACCATTCGTTTCCTATGGCTTCCCTGCAAATAAAATTCACGGATGAAGACGAGATCGCGCACGAGGCGTTCACGCGTTTGGCGGCGGCGGCGGATGAATTTGAAAGTTATGCGCGCCCGCACGCCGAACGGATCGCGAAAATGGCGGGCGAGTTGGCGAAGGCGTTCGGGATGGGACGCGCGGATCGGGCGTCGTTGCGGCTGGCCGCGCTCGCGCACGATTTCGGCGAGTTGACGATGAAGCGCGATTATATCCGCCGCGCCGGGCCGCTCACGGCGGAAGAACGACTCGATCTGGCTCGTCACCCGGTCATCGGCGAACAGGAAGCCGCGCGGGCGGGCGCGGATCGCGGCGCGCAACTGCTGGTGCGCTGGCATCATGAATGGTGGAACGGCACGGGCTATCCGGACGCGCTCGGTCGTGAACAGATACCGCTCGCTGCTCGCCTCCTGCGCGTCGCTGATGCTTACACCGCGCTCACCGACGCGCGCCCGTTTCGCCCCGCGCTCACGGAAGAGGAAGCGCGCCGCCATCTCACGGAGTGGGCGGGCTTGGAGTTTGATCCGCAAGTCGTCCGTGTTTTTCTCTCGTTACATGACTTCGCCGAACTTCGCTCCTACGCGCGCCGCGACGAACAACCGGCGAGCCTCGCCACACAAAACGCGACAGCAGCAGCAGACTATGCGCTGGCCGTGACGGAACCGCCCGCGCACGCCGACGCAGATGTGTCGGCAACGGAGACGAATTCTCACCTGCAAAGCATTCCAGCGAACCCGGAAAGCGCCCCTGCTTCCGAGAGCCGTCAAGACACCTACAATTTCCCGAAAGCCGACACCGACCGACATGCTTGATTATTCCGATACGCCGTTGCGCGGCTGGCTCGCCTTTGAGTTGAGCGTTTTGCGCCGACTACGTTTTCGTTCGCTCGTAAATCCTTTTGCGGGCGAGCCCGATCTGGATGTTCACGTCAAGCGTTGGGGCGTGCGCGTCGCCACCAACGACGCGGCGCGTTGGGGATGGATCAAAGGCATCGCGCGCGTCGAAAACAACCGCGAGCGTTTGACGGATGATGAACTGGAAATTTTACTTGAAGACGTTTACGTGCCGCGCTACAAGTTGCAAAACGGGGCGCTGCGCCGCTGGTTCAATGAAACGGACGCGTGGTGGTTCGACAATCTGCGCCAGAACGCGGAGCGTCTGCCGGGCGAGATCAAACAATCGCTCGCGCTCCACCTCGGCATGCTGACCGGCGACTACGCGCTCTCCTTCAACGAACAGACGCGCGAACTGCGCCAACCGCTCTCGCGCGTCCTGCGCCGCCTCCACGAGACATTGCCCGCGCCCTTCGACAACGGGCAGCGCAACACGAGCGCGAACAAAGACGCGCGACAGTTCATTGCCGAGCAACAGGGCGATCTGCTTTTCCTGCGCTTGCCCGCCCCCGCGCGGAGCGGCGGCGCGGCGACACGCGATGCTCTCCCGGCGTGGCGCGAGGAATGGGTGCGTGGCGGCGATGAGTTCTGGGATGAATATACGGCCTCGCGCGCGGGACGGCTTGGCGGGCGCGTCGAAACCAAACAACAACACCTGCGCCTGACCGAAGAACTGCTCGAAGCCGCCTCGCACCTCAAGTCGTGGGCTATCGTCCACATCGAAGGCGGTTACATCATGACGGAAGAACTCGTCGAAACCGTCCGCCGCGTCCGCAAAGTCGAAACCATCTACACCAAAGACTTCTCCGAATTGATGGGCGCGCGCGCGACCATCATCACAACGTAAAGCCGCGAAGCGGTAACAGGCTCTAGCTACGAAGAAGCTAATTTTCCGCCGCTCCTTCGTGATTCTAAACAACCTCTTTAACTGAGCACTTATCACCCATCATTGCTTTTAAGAATAACGAGCGTTTGATCGTCGCCGCGTTCCTGCCCGCCCGTCCAGTCGTCCACTTCGATAAAGATTAAATGGCGCAACTCGTCGGCTGATTTATCACGGTTGGCGAGTGCCAGTTGCGCGAGGCGTTCTTCGCCGTACTCTTCGCCGCCCGTGTTCTGCGCTTCGCTGATCCCGTCCGAGTAGATGAGCAGGAGGTCGCCCGCTTCGAGCGTAGCGCTTGCTTCCTCGAAACGCGCCCAGTCGAACGCGCCGAGCACTGTGCCGCCCACGGTCAATTGCTCGATTGATCCGCCGGCGCGGATGAGCAGCGGCGAATTATGGCCGGCGTTGGTATAACGAAGTTGGCGCGTCTCATCGTCGTAGAGGGCGATGACGAGGGTGACGAAACGGTTGGAGTCGGTGCTGCGACAAAGTTGTTCGTTGATGCTGGCGGCCATGTGCTCGACGGCGCAACTGGTATCCAGGCCCGTTACGCCGCAAGGCAGTTCGATGCCTTGCGTGCCGCCGCTCATGACCGTCGCCGTCGTCGCGGCGGCACGCGCACTCATGCGCAGGCGTTCGGCGAGGATGGTCGTCTGCGCCCGCAAAGCGGCCTGCAAGTTCGACATAACGAGCGCGGCGGAAATACCTTTCCCGGCCACATCGCCGAGCGTGAAGGTGACAAGCCCCGGCGCGATCTCGATGTAATCGTAATAGTCTCCCGCCACGCCGCGCGCCGCGCGACATTCGCCGACGATCTCAGCCGCGCTGAGATGCGGCACTTCGCGCGGGAAAAGTTGCGCCTGCACTTCCGCCGCAATCTCGACTTCGCGTTCCAGCCGTTCGCGCTCGACGCGTTCATGCAACAGCGATTCGATGTTGGCCGACATCTCGTTGAAAGCCACAGCGAGTTCGCCGAGTTGGTCGCGCGAGCGGACGCGGACGCGGTGCGAGAAGTCGCCGCGCTTGATAAACTCCGTGGCGCGATAAAGTTTGTGCACCGTCCCCGTTACGGCGCGCGTCATCCACGCGGCGGAGAGCAGCGCGAGCAGTTCGAGGATCAGGAAGGTGACGGCGACGAGGATCAGTATGCCTTGAAAGTAGCGACCGAGAGCGCTCTCTTCAAAAAGCTGTTTTGCCATCGTGCCCGCCGAAAACTTACAGAGAAACGCGGCGCGCTGCGACACCGCGCCGTCAGGCCAACTCGTCGCCGGCAGCACTATCGTCGCGCCCGTGTTGACCGGTTCGCCCAATTGGTCCCGGCTGAAATCGACTTTCACCGTCCGCTCGCCCTCGACGAGCAGGAACCCGCGTTCACTCTCGCGATCACCTCGTCGCGACTCGGGCTTGCCGATGGAGATGGACCCCGCGCCAAACAACTCTTGATTGAACTTTACCGCCGCGATCTCCGCGCCGAGAAAGAAAGGCTGAACGTGCAGGCCTGTGTTCCGGCGCAACTGCTCGACGAAGACGCGGCTCACGGGCACGACGAGCAGCAATGCCACCTGCCGATTATTCATGCGCGCCCGTGCGAACGCGCGCACCGAGGGCGTGCCGAAGGCTTCCGTGGAGGCGGCGGGCGGCGGCAGGTATGCGAAGCCGCTCCACTCGTCGCGCCCGCGCAACCACTCAGGCAACGGCCAGTTGACCGGCGTCGCGTCGCCGCCCAGCGCGCGCACACGCTCATCGCGCGGCTCGCTCACAAATTGCGCGGCTCTGCTTTCATCCGGCGCGCCGGCGCCATTCGCGTTCGTGCTGCCACCGCCGCTCCACACTGCCACGCGCGCCCCCGGCAATGAAGACTGAAGCATCATCACCCGCTCATCCAGCCACACCTGCGCGGCGCGGTTGTCGCCGTTGTGCGGCAAACGCAGGAAAGCCTCCGCGAGCGTCCGCGCGTTTGCGAGCGATTGGTTCTCTTTGTCGGCCAGTTGCACTTTGACGACGCGCGTCATGACCTGACTCAAACCCACGAAGTTCACCATCGCCGCGAGCGTAATGAGCAGTACGATGGGCGTCAACCCGACGAATAAATAAGTGATGACCAACCGCCGCCGGACACGCCACATCACGCGCTGCTTCAACCAGCGCAGACTTTTGAATCCGTAATAGAACGCCGTGAAATAAATCAGGACGAGCGCGAACGAGAATAACTGCCCGGCCATGCCCTTTTGGTAAAAGCCACTGTTATGGATGAACAGCCACAGCACAAACAAAGCCGCCGACACGACGGCGGCGCGCGGCATCACACGCCGCAGCCACGCTCGCACTTTCGCAAATATTTGCCTTAAACTTTCCATCTCTTTGAACTTGTCCGCACACGAACAGCCGTGAGTCTCTGTCATGTTACGTTCGATTAATGAGAGGTGTTTCAGCCAGTCAGGACAACTACAAAGTTGCGTTTGGCTTCTCGTTGGAGAAGCTGTCGCTCCGGGATTCAGAATTTTCCCGAAGCGACTCGCGCATCACGCTTCCATGAGCGCGCGGACGTGTGCCTGAGCGGTCGCGCCAAGCGTCCGCAAGTTGTAGCCGCCTTCGAGACAAGAGACGATACGCCCCGCACACGCGCTGTCGGCCCACTCTTTGGCGGCGCGCGTCATCGCGCTGAAATCCTCATCTTCGAGCAACAACTGTCCGAGCGGGTCGCCCGCGTGCGCATCGAAGCCCGCCGAGATCATGACGAGATCGGGTTTGAATTTATCGCCGATCTCTTCGAGCGCGGTCTCGAACACGCGGCGGTGGACGCGCGCCGGAGTGGCGGCGCGCAGGGGTGCGTTCAAAGTGTAGCCGCGCCCGCGCCCCTGTCCGGTCTCGCCGCGCGTGCCCGTGCCCGGATACCACGGGTATTGATGGGCGGAGAAGAAGAAGACTTTCGGGTCGTCGTAGAAAATCCCCTGCGTGCCGTTGCCGTGATGCACGTCCCAATCGAGGATGGCGACTCGCTCGATCTCCGCGTAACGCGACTGCGCGTAACGCGCGGCGATGGCGACGGCATTGAAGAGACAATAGCCCATCGCATTCTCGCTCGTCGCGTGATGCCCGGGCGGTCGCGCCGGGACGAAAGCATTGCGCGCTTCACCGCTCATGATCGCATCGACCGCTCGACACGCCCCGCCCGCCGCGCGCAAAGCCGCATCAAGCGAACGCATCGAAACAATCGTGTCTGCATCCAGATAGCCGAGTCCCTCGCTCACCGCACGCTCGACGCGCTTAAAGTGTTGCGGGGTGTGTGCGGCCTGCACGTCGCCGCGCGGCGCGAGCGGCGCTTCGAGTTCTAATACTTGCGACCACAACTCCGTGTCGCCGCGCAGCGCTTCCATCACAGCGCCGTAGCGCATGGGGCTTTCAGGATGATTGTCGCCCGTGTCGTGCTGTTGATAAACCGGATGATGAATAATGGCCGTCTTCATGGAAACGAATTATGCGAGAGCACGCGGGCGAGGTCAAATTCACCCCGGACGATAAGGCCAATAGAATTACTCGGACGACAAGTTTTATGCTTCAGACGAGTCGATTTGAGGATGAAAGCTGTACGGCTACGATGCGCGGCTGTAGTGAAAGTCTCCCCAGAGCGGGCCGGACGAATATAAAATCCATGGTGAAATTTGCTGTTTTCGTTGTCTGCAAGCTCTATCTGTCGCGGAATAGGATTTGCAGAAGTTAATTGTGGCTCTCCTGCAAACAATCTACCGGCAGAACTCGATTCGAGGAGACTTTTTGATATGAAAAGATTATTTATCTCACTGGCCTGTCTCATCCTTTTGGCAACCATGATCATCGTCCCGGACACTTCGGCACAGGAGCGCCGAGGACGTTCCCGCTTCGGACGAAAGGCGCGCACGGCGGCCATCGTCGGCGGCGGCGCAGTGGCGGGCGGGCTTTTGGGCGGCAAGAAGGGCGCGGCAATCGGCGCGGGCGGCGCGGGGCTTTATGCTTTCAACCGCAAAGCGGCGCGGCGTCGTTTCAAAGGGCGCACGCGCACCATCGGCACGGTTGCCAGCGGCACGGCGCTCGGAGCGGGCGTGGGCGGCGCGGTCGGCGGCAAGAAAGCCGCTATCGGCGGCGCGCTCGCAGGCGCGGCGGGCAGCGCACTTTACAGACGCAACCAACGTCGCCGTCGCTTCTAGATGACAGATGCGGAAAAGAGAGTGGCCGCCGGCAACAACCGGCCACTCTCTTTTCGCGTCAAACATCCGTTTACCTCGCATCCTTATTCAATGTCTTATTTGCCAACCTCGCACGTTTAACTATTACCAAATCATTTTTCAGGAGATGAACTTTTATGTCACATGATGAAGAGCAGCAACGCAAAAGCCGTGTCGTGATCGAGACGCCCACGGCACGGCGCGAGGAAGTTTACACAAGCACATCGCGCTCGCCCGACCCCGACCGTGGGGGAGTTTCCACGGCGACGGTCGCTATCGTCGCGCTCGTCGCCATCGCCGCCACCGCGTTGGTCCTGTTCTTCTGGATGAACAGCGGAACGGATGCGACGAACGCAAACGTCACCGTCGCCACCGCTCCCGCGACACCGCTCCCGACCGCGCCGACGCCGATCTATGTTCCACAACCGCAGCAACCTGCTCAACAAGCGCCGATCATTATCCAACAACCCGCGGCGACGCAGCCCGCCCCGGTCATTATCGAGCAACCCGCAACGACTTCCGCCCCGCTCCCTGCGACCGCCGCGCCCGCGGCCAATAGCGGGATGGACGATGCAACTCTCGAATCCAAAATCAACAAGAGTTTCACAGACGACCCAGACCTCGTCGGCATCACCGTCACTGTGATCGGCGGCAAAGCGACGCTGATCGGCTCGGTCCGGACCCAAGCCCTCAAAGACCGCGCCAAACGTCTGGCCGACAATCTCAAGGGCATCCGCGACGTGGACAACAAACTGACGGTTGAAGGCGGCCTGGAATAAAGGGATGAAGGGATGAAGGGATGAATCAGGAAGCACTGGTGAGATTGAATGCGTCTTCTTATTCCGCCCTCATCCCTGCGCCATTATCCTGCTTTTTAGTATCCTTCGGTATGTTGGCGTAGCCATTCGTTAAGCTCATCTTCGGTCGGTTCGCGTTGCAACTCATCACGCAGGCGGCGGCGTAAGTATTCCTGCTCACGCTCGGCAGTCTCCTCAAGCGTCGTCTCTCCGTCGTTCATGTCAGGACCTTCGTCACGAGAGTCAACAGACCCAAAACGATGATGTGCGGCTTCGGCGAACCGGAAGTTGTCGAAACTATTCAATTCCGTCGTGGGTTCTACCGGGATGTTTGCGCCACAGCTCGACGCTTTTTGAGTTAATTGCGTTGGAAACATCTGACATCTCTCCTTGAAGTTTTCCCTCACTCTAACACGAGCCACAAGTGCGATGCGCATCCGTTCCTCCTAGAACGGCGTCGCCTCAATCGTCTATCAAAACAAGTGGAGTTGAAAGTATCAACCGTCAAATCAATTCTGTGGCGTCGCACACTCCGGTCAAATCTCACCTCCTTCGGTCGAAGAAAAAGCCTTTTAGTTCCACAAACTACCCATCGCCCGGACAGAGATTAAAATTCCCTCGCCAGTTGATCGTTGCCCCTAGAAGGAGACGCTGTAGCTCGCGCCGGGATTGCGCCCGCGCTCGAAGATGATGCCGAACTGATGCCGCCCGGAGGTGTAGTTGACGAGCGGATGCACTCTCACGCCGTCGAAGAGCGCCGTCGAACTCCAACGCTCGTTGAGAGTGATGTTCAACCCGCCGATGACTCTCGCGCGGTCTTCAAACGTGCCGTAAGCAACTCCGATGTAAGGGGCTACGGGCAGCCCCGTGGGATGCTTCAAGTTCTTGCTGAAAGTTGCGTAAAACGACTGACCGGAAGGTGTGCCGATCCGGTCTGAGCTAGTGCCCAGGATGAGCGCCGGACGCCTGTGCGTCTCCGTCAGCGCAACTATGTTGGCGAGCGGCGAGGCTTTCCCGGCCAGCGGGTTGTATTCGACCCCGGCGGTGAATCTCGGATGGAATCTGTACGTCAGCGTGTTGCGCCACCTCGCACGCTCGATCTGATTCGAGATGACGCGCACGCCATACGTCCATTTGTTTGCGTTTGATGTTTCTGTCCCGCTCACGGCGCGACCTTCGCCCGGTCAAAGCGGTCAACTCGGAACCGTCGATGCCTCACTCGTTTTCTGTTGGACGGAAGCCGCTTGCTCGCGCTGCTGCTTACGTTCCTGAGCCGCCGTCTTTTCGGCAGCGGCGAGCATGGCGTCGATCTGCTTTTTCAAGTCAACTTGATTGACGATGCCGGAGATGACCTTTGCAATGCGCCCGTCTTTGCCGATGATGATTGTTCCCGGCAGCGCCGCGCCCAACCCGAAGCGCAACATGTCGGCTGCGGTCGCGCCGGTCCAGATGGGAAAGTTGACCTTCGTCTCTTTCGCAAACTCCAATACTTTGGCGCGGTTTTCCGCCGCGTCCGTCGACGCGCCGACGACTTGCACGCCGAGCAGCGCGTACTCGTTTTGAATCGCCGCGAGGTCGGGCATCTCCCTGCGGCACGGGACGCAGTATGTCGCCCAAAAATTCAAAACGACGATGCGCCCTTTGAGCGCGCTCAAAGACTGCTCCGCGCCGAACAAATCTTTGAGCCTCAAATCAACTTCCTTGCTGACGACGTTCGCAGCCTCCTGTTCTGCCAAACTCGGCGCGAGCACTTCGAGAGTGTCCACGCGGATGACATTCGTCCCTTTCCCCTTTCGCACCGTGCCCGTCACGGCGACGCGCTGACCGACAAATTCGAGCCAATTCTTTCCGGGAAGGCGGAATTTTGCTTGCTCCAACTGATAGAGCGCGAATCTGTCGCCCTCACGCACGGCAATCAACGTCGGGTCGCCGTTCGCCACGCACGACTGCGCTTTCAGCAAATCTTCCGCCGTGCCGTATTCGACTTTCGTCCGGTCGGATTCCGCCCAACAGTCGGCACAGCACACAACCTGCCCTTCTAATTTCGCCGCGCTCTGCGCCGCCGCCTGCACGCAGCAGGCGACGCAGAGCAACATACCTATCAACAATCGTTTCATCTGGAAATCTCCTGAGTCAAAGCAGAACAAGGACACGCTTCCCGTTTCTCACTGAAGCGCAAGACTAAAGGCGTGGATTGTTTGTCGGAGGTCGCTAAATACGCAGGACGCGGAGCCGTTCAAGCGGCGGATCAAAAGCAAGAGGTGGTCTCTGCAACCTTTCTTCAGAGTGAAGTCGGTGGATACTTAGTGAGGCGAAAGGAGCAAACGCTGACTGCGCGTCGGCTCTCGTTATTGGAAAGTAAGATTGCCGCCCCGGAAGCCCACAGGAAGGCGACTCCGTCAGTGGAGATTCCTTGCAATCGTCCGCACCGGCCAAACTCTCTACGGTAGCTGAAACGCGACGTTCGAGTGCTTCTGCGCTGTGTGCCGCGCATGACAGCACGCAGGCGGCGAAGCCCCACAAGAGAGATAGGGACAACAACAGCGCCAGCGAGCGGGTAGAAATGGAAGACCGCGAAACCATCCCGGCGAGTATAAGGAATTCTGAATGTTTCTGCCAGCTAAGCTGCATTTACAAAAACTCTCAAATGCCCTTTGACAGATATGGAATTCAAACGGATGCGGCTGTGCGTAAAAATTTCAGCGCTTCAATTGAAAGTGGCTGCGAGGAAATCTTTCGTCCCCGGCGGGCCGGTCAATTCCAACCGGAGAGGGCCGCCGTCCGGCTCCGCCGTGATAGTGAATTTGAGGAACGGGCAGCACCGGCGTTCGAGGTTGACGAGGCTGGTCAACTCGGTCAGCCATTCTTCGTCCGAAGGCAGGCAGTAAGAATAACCGCTTTCTAATTCCCTCACCTCGGTGACGGCGCTTTTGAACTTCTGCAAGACGGTGCGCCGCCGCTCCTGCAACTCAGGCTCCGTCAGCATACACGCGATTGGTGGGCTGTCGGCTTCCATGGATTAGTAGGCCCCTTCAGCCCTGAGTTCGATGAGAGGAATCAGGGCTATTATTATTCGCGCAGAATTTCAATCAGGAGACACTTCCGGTTATTCACCGACATTCGCTTATTTACACTTCGAGTAACCGCAGTCGCGGCAGAAGTCGCAGCCGGAGGCGTGTTCAAGTTGGCCTCGACATTCAGGACATTCACTGATGAGCGAGTAGTTCTGGTTGGTCTTCTGTGCCGCCGGGGCTTGGAAGCCGGCAGTTTGCGGGGCTGCCGGTTGGGCATAGGACGCCGCAGCGGCGCGTGCCGAATCAGGCTGATTTTGCAAGCGGCGACTCGTGAGCAGCACGCACTCGGCGACAGCCTGTTCCGGGCTTGTGAGCAAACGCTCGTTGAACCAGACCGAGTGCGTGCCGACCACCTTATTGAGACTGCGCGCGACTTCGCGATCATCGAATCCACCGCGCAGCATCTTCGAAGCGAGCAAACCGACGCCGCCCGAGATCGGACCAGTGGCGAAAACTTCGAGGATCATGCGCCCGTCGTGATTAACGGTGACGTAAAGATTCTGCCCGTCGAAGGGGATGCGCCACGTCGCGCCCTGCAACTCGCGCGGACGTTCGATCTGGATGGGCTGCCCCGCCGCCGGCGGGGCAGTCGTAGTCTGCGGCGCGCGACTCGCGTTAGCCAAAGTACCCATCTCGTCGCCGGCTGCCTCAACCGGGAGCATTTCCGCCGTCGCAGATACGGTGACGAGAGCCGGGTCGCAAGTGACTTCGCCCTTCGGCTCCGCGCCCTTCACCGTCGAGAGCACCTGCGATTCACGCGAGCCGTCGCGATAGTAGCTCACGGCTTTGCAGCCGAGTTCGCGTCCCAAGCGATAGAGATTGTCAACCGACTCGAATGTGTCGTCGGCAGCTCCATTGCAGGTCTTCGAGACCCCATTATCGATGTGACGCTGCGCGGCGGCCAGCACATGAATGTGCCGTTCCGCGCTGATCGACATCGCCGAGATGAAATAGTCGGGCAATTCGCTTTCATGCGCCACAACGTATTCGGAGGCATTATCAATCGAAGCCTGATCAGTTTGGTCAACTTCCAGTCCGAGCGCGCGGGCGGCGAGCGAATGCACGTAGGTGCGTTTGCCGAGCGTGTCCTGCCGGACGTAGGCCCAGGAGAAGTTCGGTTCGATCCCGGAAGAAGTTTCGGCGACAAGGGAGATCGTGCCGGTCGGCGCAATCGTCGTCGTCTCGTAGTTGCGCGGCGTCAGCATGTCGGCGGGCACGCCGATCTCGTCGCGCAGGAAGTTGTCGTAGATTTCCTTGTTCGGCTCGTACTCCGCAAACACTCCGCGCTCCGCCCCCAGACGGCATGATTCCATCCATGCCTCGCGCCTGACGAAACTCATTAACTCGTCCATAAAATCAATTGATTCGGGCGAGCCATAGGAGATTTCGAGTTGCAGGCAGAGGTCGGCGAAGCCCATGACGCCGAGGCCGACGGGACGGGTGCGCTTGACGACATCATCGATCTCAGGCAGCGGCCACGAGCACACGTCGATGACGTTATCGAGAAAGCGCGTGCTCCAACGAATCGTCTCGCCGAGGGCTTCCCAATCGACACGCGCTACGGGGTCGTAGAATTTCGCCACATCAACCGAACCGAGGTTGCAGGAGTTGTTGAAATGAAGCGCCTGCTCGGCGCACGGGTTCGTCGCGTAGATCGGCCCCATCGACTTGATCATGTGATTGTGACGATTCACTTCGTCGATGAAGATCACGCCCGGTTCGGCGTAACGGTGCGCCGAGGCGACGATGCGATTCCAGATGTCGGGAGCGTAGACCATGCCGGGGCGTGGCGGCTCTTCGCGCGTCGCGTTCGAGAGGTCGGCCTCGGCAAACGCCGCCTTGTCGCGGAAGGTGACGGTCGAACCATCGGGACGGCGATAGACCGTGTAATCCGCATTCGCCACCGGGTCGAAAATCGGATCAGTCCAGGATTGGCCGTCGAAGTTCAACTGATACCATTCCTGATTGTCTACGGCAGCGAGAAAATCATCTGTCACGGTGACGGAGATGTTGAAATTCGTCAGCGAGGTTTGATCATTCTTGGCGTGAATGAAGCGGAGCAGATCGGGATGCTCGACGCGCATGATGCCCATATTCGCGCCGCGCCTGACGCCGCCCTGCTTCACGGTGTCGGTCGTCGTGTTAAAGATGTTCATGAAGGAGACCGGACCGGAGGCGACGCCGTGCGTCGAGCGCACCATCGCGCCGGCGGGACGAAGTTTCTCGAACGTAAAGCCCGTGCCGCCGCCCGTCTGGTGAATGATGGCGGCGTCGGTCGCGGTCTTCATGATTCCGGCGATGGAATCGGGCACGTCGAGCACAAAGCAGGCGGCGAGTTGGCCGTTCGGCTTACCGGCATTGACGAGGCAGGGTGTGTTCGGCACGAACTCGCGCCGGAGCATGATCTCCGACATCCGGCTGTAGAATTCATCGCGCTGTTGCGAGTCGGTCTCCGCCAGGCTCACATGCCCGACGACGCGGCGCACCACATCCGGCCATTCTTCAATCGGATTCCCTTTCGCATCTTTCAGCGAATAGCGTTTGCTGATCACTTTGCGGGCGTTGAGGCCGAGCTCATCGCTCTGCTTCTGCCTGCGGCTCGCGGCGGCAGCGGGAAGTGGATTTCCTTGCGGGGCGTTCGGCTCGATCACGGTACTCATCTTCGTTTGTGCCTTTCCCGCGCGGCATGAAATTTAGCGCGCGAGTCCTTACCTGTTTGTCAGTCTCGGCGTGGGCAATCCCGCGCCGGGTATAATGATGTGTCTTGGAAACTGCGGTTGGCCTGTCTTCAAAGCGAAAGAAATTCATGCCGAACCAGCCTCGGGAGTCGCGGCGTTTCGGCCCGTCAAACGCTCACATGTTCAAGCGGAGCGCAGTATACATAGCTGATTCGGGGCTGTCAAGACCCATCCCCAATATATTGTATCGCGCAATCCTTTCAGCAGCATATCATGGATATCCTGAGAATTTACCTTAACCCAACTCGGAGCGTATTTGACGCATCAAATACGCTCCTTTAGGATGACATTACCCGCGACCGAAACGCTTCTCAATAGGAGCGCGGGAGTTCCGGTAGATCGTGATGTGGGAGGCGGCATATATTTAGACATTAACGGCAGTTTAGTCTCTGCCGAAAGTTGAGAAGCGAATACTTTCAAGGGGGGAGAAAAATGAACGAAGAAAAAAAACTGCACACCGATTCGCTCCTGCGTGCGACGGCTGCCGACGGCAGTGTGCGCTGCATGGCGACGGTGACGACGAATCTCGTGGCCGAAGCAGTTTTGCGGCATCAAACTTCGCCGACCGTTGCGGCGGCACTGGGCCGCACGCTGACGGGCACGCTGCTCTTAGGGGCGGGACTCAAGGAACTTGATCGTCTGACGGTTCAGATCGTGTGCGACGGTCCAATCGGCGGCATCACAGCTGAAGCGGACGCGAACGGGCAGGTGCGCGGCTATGTACGCAATCCGCTGGCGAATCCGGAACTGAAAGCGACGGGCAAGTTTGACGTGAGTTCCCTCATCGGCAACGGAATGTTTTATGTCACGTATGAATCAGGCTACGAAATCGGGCTCTACAAAGACCCGTATCGCAGTTCGGTGCCCATCGTGTCCGGCGAGATCGGCGACGACTTCGCTTACTACCTCGCCAAGTCGGAACAGATTCCTTCGGCGGTTCCACTCGGCGTTTACATGCGTGCGCGCGAAAGCGGCGAGGCCTTCGTCGAAGCCGCGGGCGGATTGATGATTCAGGTGATGCCGGGCGCGGACGAAAAAATCATTGATACTATCGAAGGCTCGATCAAACGCGCGCCGCATACCACGACGTTAATCCGCGAGGGCGCGCGTCCCATAGATATGATGCGCGCCGTGCTCGGCGAGATTTCGTTTGAAGTATTGGAAGAGAAGCCGGTTAATTTCACCTGCCAGTGTTCGTATGAACGCGCCGTGTCGCTGATCTCATCGATTGATCGGGCAGAGCTGGAAATAATGTTGCGCGAAGACAATGGCGCGGCCATGACTTGCCACTTTTGCAATGAAACATACCGATTGGACGAAGCTGCTTTCGAGGACATCTTGAGAGTAAGCAGTAAACAGTAAGCAGTTCAGAAAAAAAAAAAAGGCAGTCGAAGCGAGGATGTAGCTTCGACTGCCTTTTTACTGCTTACTGCTCACTGTTTCGAGACGAGCAAATCATAGTTTCCCGCTTGACGATTGTGATCATCAAGCGTCCCGATCACATCGGAGGTCTCTTCGAGCATCTGCTTGGTCATGGCGATGGAGTCACTGAGTTGCTCGAAGTCGAGCGCGGAGACGCGTTCGGGAGTGGGTAGCGTAACGACTTGATCGTTGACGAGACCGAAGAAGTTTTCAATTGACTGTAACTGGCCTTCGACGAGTTTGACGGAGCGTTCGAGATCGCTGAAAGCGGCGACGCGCCGTTTGAGAATTTCGACATTGGCCTGCTGGATGCGCCGCGACCGGTCGTCGGGCGCACTCTCGACGGCGCGCTCGGCCTGCGTCAGTTGGTTCTGCACGGCCTGGCGGTTGATGGAGCGCAGGTGGTGTTTGCGGCGGCGGTAGATGTCAAGCAAATCCACGAAGTCTTCCCATCGTTGGTCTAAGCTCTGGATATTGGCCGGGATTTCCTTCGCTCCGGTGAACTTCATATAGTTATTAAAGATGGTCGTCTTGAGCCACTTCAAATAAAGCACAGCTTCGCGCTCGCGCGGGTCGAACACTTCGATCATTTTCTCGCGCTGGCGGCGGCGCATCTCGTAGAGCTGTTTTTTGGCGCGCATATCGACCAGACGCCGGTAAAGCGCGTTGGCCGGAACGGTCGCGAGATACAATCCTTCGGCGACTAGCGCCGCGCCCAGGGGAATGACCGAACCGGTGTAAGCCGCCGCCACGGCGAAGCCCGCCATCCCCCAAAAGTTGACGGGTTCTTTAACTGCCTCTTTCAAATACTGGAGGTCTACCTTTTTGATGTCCGCCATAACATCCGCCATCACAAATGATTACCGTAAAATTTACCGCTCGATGCCGTCTATCCGGCACGCGCTCAACCAAGTTCAGTGCGGCATGTAAGGAATCGAATCCCGCGCCCGTGTTTCAACTCTCACGATGCGCGTTCGTGGTCTTCATTAGCCGCCGGCAACGCTCCCTGTTGCCTGCCCGTCGAACTCGGCAACAGCCCCATGTTTTGTTTATAACTAAGCAACTTGTCTTGCAACTGCATGTCCATGGCTTCGCGCTCGATGTCCTGCATCTGCGTATCGACGGACGCCGCGCCCAATTGCATCTTGGCTTCGGCGGCGGCGGAGCGGCGGTCGATCTTATCGCGCATCTCGCCGAAGGTGGAAGCGTCGTCGCCGAGTTGAAACGTCTCCATCGTCTGCGCGAGTTGCTCCTGCAACTTCGCCTGCTTCGACTGGTTGATTAACTGCATCGCTTCGGCGGAGCGTCGCTGCATCTGAAGCATGTAGTTGTCGCGCGCCTTGAGCGCCTGCTTGGATGCCATCTCAGCCTGCTGTAGTTGCTGTCCGGTTTTGCTGAGATCGAGTTGGGCTTGCTGAAGCTGGCCGATGTAAGCCGTGGCGATGTCGTCGCGCCCCATCTTGATGGAGGCTTTGATCTTGGAGTCGAGATCGACGACCTGCCCCTCAAGCTTCTCTTTGCTCTTCGCCAACAGTCTCTCCGTCGCCATCACATTCGCCACCGAGTTGTTCAATTCCGGCACGCGGTCGCGCATCTCGCGGATGGTCTGCTGGAGGATCATCTCCGGGTCTTCAGTCTTCTCGATAATGCCGCCAAACAAGGCGCGCAAAGAACGCTTGAATCTGCTCCACGATGACATCTCTTCTGCTCCTCCGAACTGACAATCAGGCACGCTGGCTACGATTTGTCGCGCGCTGCTCGACCTCTCTCGCGGCTGACATCGCCACATGTCCCGTTAGTACGTAAGCGCGACTCGCGCGGTTCATTTTCACCCGCGATTCGCTCATGCACTGAAGTATAGCAGGAGTCGCGGCGGACAGACTAGAGCCATCTGAAAGGAGGCAGGAGCAGAGGGCAGGAGGCAGAGAGCCGCCGAGAATAATGCTCGATTTTTCTTGACTGCCCTTCGATTATATTTTGAACTCTTTGCTGCCTCCTGCCCTCTGCTCCTGCCTCCTGCTCACCGACCACGAAACTTCCCGATGTCGCGCCGGTAATGCATTCCCTCCCAGTGAATATGACGAATAGATTCGTAGCAATGTTCGAGCGCACGGTCGAGGATGGCGGCGCGAGCAGTGACGCCAAGCACACGCCCGCCCGCAACTTCCCACGATCCGTCGTTCGCGCGTTTCGTTCCGGCGTGGAAAAGCTGCACGGAGGGCGATTGAGCCGCACCGTTCAAGCCTTCGATCCGCGCACCTGTCTGAGGACGTTCAGGATATCCGCGCGCGGCGAGAACGACACAAGCCGCCGCATCATTCGACCATGAGATGCGCGCCCCTCCGAGTTTCCGGTGCGCCACCGCTTCAAAGATTTCGCTGAGGTCGCTTTCAAGACGCATGAGCAGAGCCTGCGCTTCCGGGTCGCCGAAGCGCACGTTGTATTCAAGGACGCGTGCGCCTTCGGGCGTCAACATCAAACCGATGAAGATGATGCCGCAAAATTCCAATTTATCGGCGCGCAAGCCGGCGAGTGTCGGCTCGACCACCTCACGCACGATGCGTGCGTGCGTCGCTTCGTCGAGCAGGCCGGGCGAAGTGATAGCGCCCATGCCGCCCGTATTTGGGCCGGTGTCGTTTTCGCCGATGCGTTTGTGATCGCGCGCGGGCGGCATCAAGGCATAGTCAGTGCCGTCCGTCCACAGGAGCAGCGAGACTTCCGGCCCGGTCAGGGCTTCTTCGATTACGATGCGCTGCGCGGCCTCACCCCCGACATGCCTCCCTTCCATCAGGTCTGCGACGGCGTCGAGAGCCTCTCGGCGCGTCGCGGCGACGACCACGCCCTTGCCCGCCGCGAGACCATCCGCCTTGATGACAACGCCCGAATCCTCTGCGCCGAACTCGCTCGACTGCAAAATCTCGCGGGCTTCCCCTGCGCTCGCGGCGACGCGAAACCGCGCGGTCGGAATATTGCGGCGCGCCATAAACTCTTTGGCGAAAACTTTGCTTGATTCGAGACGTGCGGCTTCGGCGCACGGGCCTGCGACGGCGAGGCCGCGCCGCTCAAAGTCGTCTGCGAGTCCGGCGGCGAGCGGCGCTTCGCCCCCAACAACAGTAAGGTCAATGTGTTGCGTTTCGGCAAATTGGGCGAGCGCGGGGATGTCCGTCGCGCTCGCGGGAACACACTGCGCCATCTCGCCGATGCCGTCGTTGCCCGGTGCGCAGTAGACTTCTATTCGCCGGTTGGCAGTTTTTTGTAAAGCGTAACAGAGCGCGTGTTCGCGCCCGCCGGAGCCGATGACCAAAACCTTCATAAAAGAAAGAGTTTGTTACATTTCAGGTGTTGGAAATTGATTTCTGAACGCAGGGATGCTGGCACGGCTGGAAACGGCTGTCAAGATAATCGGTCAAACTCCGGCTCTCAATATGCTCGTGAAAACTTGACACAATTTCGTGATAGTTATATTTTGCATAGTACTAAAGGTTAACGATGATTGCACTGGTATGTTAAGACAGGCTGCTCACGCGATCATCAAAACACACAGAGGGAAGCAGGGTCTTTACGCAAGAAACCTGAACCGCACAACAATTTCCTTTGGAGCAACTTCTCTCACCGAAAGTTTGACTCCGGGAGTACATCCGTGGGGGTAACAGACATGTCACAAGCTCAAGCGACCAGCAAAGCCAATGGAGAATGGAATCACGCCGAGGTCGAGACGGAATTTCAGGATCGTAACATTCGTTGCGTTGACTGTAATGAAGACTTTATCTGGACGGGCGGCGAGCAGGTGTTCTTTCACGACAAAGGACTGAGGAACGAACCGAAACGCTGTAAGCCTTGCAAGCAGGCAAAGAACGAACGGCTGGCCGCCATCGCCGCCGCGCAAGCTACAGGCGTCCGCCAACGCATCGAAGTTTCTATTGACTGCGCGCAGTGCAGTCAACAAACGACCGTCCCCTTTTATCCCTCGCAGGGTCGCCCGGTTTTCTGCCGCTCGTGCTTTCTCGCAAACCGCGCTGCGGAGACACAGGATCGGTAGCTGCGCCGTCGCGCCTTAAATCAAACGCCCGACCTACAACTTTTTCAATCACACCGCTTCACCTTGAACGAGCATGGAGTGGTCTCGGCTGACTGTGTCTGCTCGCATCCGAATAAACAGAAGACCACAGAGTGCCCTGATTCTTTAGCCGCCGATGCGGACGACCACCGGACGCTTCGCCGGGTCTTCTTCCGCCTGCCGCAAGACTTCATGCGTGACCGGCGCAGTGTTGCCTTCGCCAAACGCGATGAATTTCGAACAGATACGCCAGCGGATTGTCTTCGCTCCAACCGAAATAGACGTGTGGCGCTTTGCCCGTCGGACAACAAACCAAATCGCCGTAAAGATGAACACCAGCGGGTGCGTCGCCAGTTGATAAATCCTGATGCCGAGGACGAGCAAATTAAGCAGGAAAGTAGAGGATGACGATCACGACCGCGATGCCGATGGCCTTTTTGAATCCTTCTAAGGTATTACAAGGGGAAATGAGAAACAGCTTTTCTTCACTGACCGTTTCATCATGTTTCTTTTAGCTCCCGCATGTGCTAAATTTTGGAATGCACAGCCCTTTAGAACTGTTCGAGTAGGGTAGCTCGAAGCGAATCCGAGCCAGACTCAATTCCACCTGATACCCCGATGTAAAATTTTGCCAACGAGCGTTCGCCCTGCCGCCTCGCTCTTGCACCCGGACCTCATTGAGATATGCCTTTGCCACACGATAATAGGGATCAGGAGACGATGGCAACCGCTTCCAGCGTCATAAGTTTATCCGAAGGTCGCCGCCGTGCCCGCCTGCGCGCGGACGACGCTTCCCATGCGTCGCTCGCCGCCGAAATTGAAGCAACCCGCGAACTGCTCGATTGCGGGCAGACGAACGAAGCCGAGTCGCGCCTGCGCCAGATTATCAAGGATACGCGCTTCAACCAGGAGTTGCTCGCCCGCGCGCGCTGCCTGCTCTGCGCTGCGTTGGAGATGCGGGGACGTTACGGTGAAGTGCTGGACGTGGTGCAATCTTACGAAGACCCGAAGGGGCGCGTCGGCTTGGAGGCGGAAACTTCAGTCCTCCTGCGCGTCCAACTCGGGTTGGCTTACAACTACACAGGCGATCACCCGAAGGCCATCGCATTCCTCAACGCCACTTCACGTGAAGCGACGGAGAACGGAGCGAGCGCATCACTGGGCGCGATCTATCTTGCGCTCTCACGTGTCTATCGCCACATCAACGAATATCCCATTGCCCGCGACAATTCACAGCAGGCGCTCAATCACTTTCGCCACACGGGCGACTGGCGCGGCATGGCCGAGGCTTATTTCGGGATCGCGCTCGAATGCGTCTTTGAAGGCGCTTATGAAGACTCGCTCGACAATTACGAGCAGGCGTTGAAACTCATCGGCGATCATCCCGCGTTCTACTTGCTGGGCAAGATTTACAGCAACATGGCCGGAGCGTGCTGGTTTCTCAAACGCCCGCAGGACGGCATCCGGTATCTCGAAAAATCGATTGATTATTACGAGAGCACAGAGCACAAGGTTAACGCCGCAGTCGGCTACAACAATCTCGGCATCAACCTGATTCTGACCGGCGAATGGTCGCGCGCGCAACTCGTGTTGGAACGCGCGCTCACGCTCGCCTCTGAAATCGACGAGCAGGGAGCGAAAGCCAGGGTGCCGATGATCCTCGACTCGCTCGGCGAAATACAGATGTTGCGCGGCAACCTCGCGGAGGCGCAAGAGCATTTAGAACACGCCGCCGGCATGGCTCATGACCACGGCAATAAGTGGTATGAGGGACAGGCGTTGCGGACGCTCGCGCGGTGTCATCTGGCGATGAGGCAACCCGAACGCGCGCTGGAAGAGAGCGGGCAGGCGCTGGCGCTCGCCGAACGCATCGGTGATCGTCAGGCGGTGTGCGATTCGCTCCTGTTGCTGGCCGAAGTTCACCTGCGGTGCGGCGACCCGGAAACGTGCGCTTCCGAGTTACAAAAAGTTTCCGATCAAACTTCGGACTCAACCGGCGATCTGGCCGTCACGGGCGAAGCGCAGCGTCTCTATGGCCTGCTCGCGCTCGCGCAATCCGATACCACGCTCGCCATCCATCATTTCGGTCGCAGCGTCTCGATCTTCTCAATCCTCGGCGACCGTTACCGCACCGCGCTCGCCCTCTACGGCCTCGGCTCGGCCTATGAAACCGTCCAACCCGAACGCGCCGCCGAACATTTCTCCCGCGCCCTGCGCATCTTCAACGAACTCGGCGCGCAACTCGACATCGTGCGCACGCAGGATGCGCTCGCGACGCTGGAAGTCAATGCGCCCGAGCAGCGACATGAAATATCGGCCTTCGCGCAACTGCTCACGCTCCGCCTCGCGGAAGCCGTCGCCTCGCGCGAACTGCTGCTCCGGGAATTGGTGGCCGTGCTCACTCAGGAGACGAGCGCGCGCTGTGTGTTCATCACGGAACTCGGCGAAGAAGGGTCGATCAAGATCGTCGCTGCGCACGGCAACGCGGCGGAAGAGAACGGTGATTTGGCACGCGCGATGTGTATGGCGAAGAACGAGGGCGAGCGGGAGCAATTGGCGCTCGCGCAAGATGCCACCATCATCATGCTCCGCCCGACGAACGCTACACCCGCCCTGCTCTATATCGAACCGCGCACCTCTGCGACGCTTTCGGGCGGACTGCCGATTGATTCCCTGCTCCGCGTTGTGGAACTCGGCATGAACGTCTGCGCGTTGCGCGTCCGCGTCAACTCCGGTCGCGGCGTGCAGGAACAAAGCACTTACACGGGCGCGGGACTCATGCCGGGCTTCATCCATTCGAGTCCGGCGATGACGCATCTGGTCGAAGAAGTCCACAAGATTCGCTCTTCGGATGTCACGGTCCTGGTGACGGGCGAGTCGGGGACGGGCAAAGAGTTAGTGGCCCGCGCCATCCATGTGCTTTCGGCCAGACGGACCAAAGTCTTCGTTCCCTTCAACTGCACGGCGGTGCCGAAAGAACTGAGCGACGCCTATCTGTTCGGCTACCGCCGGGGAGCCTTCACGGGCGCGGTCGCGGATTCGCCGGGCGTCATCCGCGCGGCGGCGGGCGGAACCTTGTTTCTCGATGAGATCGGCGACCTCCCGCTCGACGTGCAACCCAAACTCCTGCGCTTCTTGCAGGAAGGCGAGATACAACCTTTGGGCGAGCAACGCCCGCTTAAAGTTGACGTTCGCATCATCGCAGCGACTAATAGCGATCTGGAAAAGATGGTTGCTGAGGGACGCTTCCGCGAAGACCTCTACTACCGGCTGAACGTTATCCGCCTGCGCGTCCCGCCGCTCTGCGAACGCCGTTCCGAGATTCCGGCCATCGTCAATTACTACATCAATCACTACTCCGCCAAGTTCAATCGCCGCGACATCCAGATCACGCCGCAGACGATTGATCTCCTGATGGTCTGTGACTGGCCCGGCAACGTGCGCCAGTTATGCAACGAAATCCAACGCATCGTCGCCCGCGCCGAAGACGGCACGTTGATCACCGCCGATCATCTCTCGCCCGAACTCAAACGCATCTCCGCACCCATCTCTCTGCCAGCCTCCGTTACGCCCTTCAACTCCAACACCATCGCGCTCGCCGGCCAGCCCGCCACCCTCGCCGACGCCATGGGCGAACTCGAACGCCGCATGATCGCCGACGCCATGCGCCGACACAAAGGCAACATCTCCCGCGCCGCCCGCGAACTCGGTCTCACCCGCCGCGGCCTCTACCTCAAACTCGAACGCTACTCCCTCAACGCCGCCAGCGCATAAAGACAGTACTGAAAAATTGAGTTCGCGGTTAGGCTGAGAGGTAAGACTAGGACAGCGCAGATCAACGAGGCGTTGTGCAAGGGGCTGTGCCATAACATCTGCTGCCTGATTCAGAGCAGATTTGAGTTGAATCTGAAGACGAAGTTTTGGAACTACTGAACATTCAGTTTCCGCTTGAACGTAAGCTCATCAAGTCTCATAATTTCAGTATGAAGAGACAACACGACAAATGACGGGGAGTGATTCTTTTGAAAAGCGCATGTTCGCCCGTTTAGATGCGCTTGATGCTCGGCTTTATGCATTAGAGGCTTAAGCTAAACAAAGGGCGCTTGGAACAAAATTGATTTGGGAGCGAGCGTTGGCCGAAATACTTGAAGTGAAAGACCGTCTGAAGGCGTTGGAGCAGCTTTCACAGCAAGTGGTTCATAAAATTGATGTGCTCGGCAAAGACATGCTCACCTTACGTGCCGACCAGGCAGGCATCGAAGATCGTCTCGACAAGTTGGAATCTACATACGCACAGTAGTTCTCAACTTCTAAAGTGAGCCAGTGAAATTTGGTGCGATGCGCGACACGCCGCAGAGCTTTTGACTTACCACTCGTTTCGGCATAGAAACATTTCGTTCAACTTTCAATCCGCTCCAAAAGAGGCACATTAAAATGAAGCAGCGCATTCTTTCTTCCGCTCTGTTCGCCGCTTTGCTGACGCTGGCAAGCGCGTGCGTGCAGAATTCGACGCAGCAGCAGCAGGGCAACCAGACGGCGAACGCGAACGCCGCCGCGACGACAACCGCCGCCGCCGCGATCCCCGCCGAACTCAAACCCGCGCTCGACAGCATCAGCGCGAACGACATTTTGCAACACACGAAGACGCTCTCGACGGACGAGTACGAAGGGCGCGGCCCCGGCACGAAGGGCGAGGAACTGACCGTCAAATACCTGACCGAGCAGTACCAGCGGCTCGGCCTCAAACCGGGCAACCCCGACGGGACTTACGTGCAGAAAGTTCCGCTCGCCGGGATGACGGCCACGCCGCGCGCTTCTTTTACGGCGAACGGCAAAACGATTGATTTGAAGTTTCCGCAGGACTATGTGAGCGTCTCGCGCCGCTTCGTGCCGGAGTCGAAAGTGGAGAATTCCGATGTCGTCTTCGTCGGCTACGGCGTGGTCGCGCCCGAATACGGGTGGGATGATTACAAGGGGCTGGACGTGCGTGGCAAAACCATCGTCATGCTCATCAACGACCCGGCAGTGCCAGACGCAGCCGAGCCCACAAAGCTAGATGGAAAGATGTTCAAAGGTAACGCCATGACTTATTACGGGCGCTGGACCTACAAGTATGAGATCGCGTCGGAGAAGGGCGCGGCGGCGGCCATCATCATCCACGAGACGGGGCCTGCCGGGTATCCTTACGAAGTGGTTTCGGGGAGTTGGGGGCGCGAGAATTTCGACATCCAGGCGCCCGATAAGAACATGAATCGCGTCGCCATCGAATCGTGGATGCAACTCGACCGCGCCAAAGAACTCTTCGCGGCGGGCGGGCAGGATTTCGACGCGTTGAAGAAGGCGGCCACCGGCAAAGATTTCAAACCCGTCGCCTTGAACGCTAAAGCCAACCTCGAAGTCAAAAACACTCTGCGCGCGATAGATTCAAACAACGTCGTCGCCAAACTCGAAGGCTCCGACCCCGTGCTCAAAAACGAGTACATCGTCTATTCGGCCCACTGGGACCATTTGGGGCGCGACCCGAAGCTTTCGGGAGATCAGATTTTCAACGGCGCGCTCGACAACGCCTCCGGCACCGCCGCCATGCTCGACATCGCCGAAGCTTTCACCAAACTCAGCGTCCCGCCCAAACGCTCCATCATCTTTCTCTCCGTCACCGCCGAAGAGAAAGGCTTGCTCGGCGCAAAGCATTACGCGATGAATCCGCTCTACCCGCTCGGTAAAACGCTCGCCAACATCAACATGGACGGCGTCAATCAATGGGGGCGCACCCGTGACATCACGATGGTGGGCGACGACAACAGCACGCTCATCGATCTCTTGCGCGAGACGGCGGGCGCGCAAGGCCGCACCGTCAAACCCGACCCCGACTCTGACAAAGGCTATTACTATCGTTCGGATCACTTCGAGTTTGCCAAAGAGGGAGTGCCCGCGCTCTACACCGATTCAGGCTCGGACTACATCGGCAAGGACGCGAGCTACAGCCAGCAGAAGCGCGACGAGTACACCAACAAGGATTATCATAAGGTGTCGGATGAGGTGAAACCCGACTGGGAATTATCCGGTGCGGTCGAGGACGCGCAGATGCTCACCGTGATCGGCTACCGCGTCGCGCAGGGCGACAAGTACCCCGAATGGAAATCCGGCTCGGAGTTCAAAGCCAAACGCGATGAGACGGTGAAAGCCGTGGCGAATCCGTAAACGTGCGCAAGGCGTACTTGAAGGGTGGGGCGGCATCGTCGTCCCCGCCCTTTATTTATTGGGAAGGGTTTATCAATTCAGCAACTCTGGCCGAGGAAGTAGTAGACGACGATAAAGATGAGGATGGTCGAGATGCACCCGCCGCCGAGTTTCCATGCGGCGATTCCGGCGATGATTCCGCGCAATGGTCCCTGCATAATTGTTTCCTCCCGTGTCATTCATTGAAAGCCGTTTGAAGACGCGCGTTATCATGTACGGGAAAAAAAGCGAGAAGTCAATGTTCTTATCCAGGTGGCGCGTAGTTCACGGGCGAGCGAAATACTTATCCACCGTGGCTTGCCGGGGCTTGCTCGTGACGAGCGAGACGACGAACATCAGCAACGCGGAGATGAGCACCATGGGCACGACGGGCATGAAGCCGAAGATGGCTGTGCCGCCCGGCGTGCGCGAGAGCGCTTCGATGCCGCCGAAAGATGCGACGATAGTGGCGGCTCCCGGCGCGGGAGCATCCACGAGGGCTTGAAAGACGGCGACGGCGACGACGGCGAAGGCGGTCCACAGTGTCGCGGCGAGCGCGCCCCACTTCGTGCTGCCGCGCCAGAACAGCGCGGCGATGATGAGCGGCGAGAGCGCGGCGTAGCCGGAAAAGGCATACTGGATCGCGAGTTCAAAGATCGTCTCCGGCGCGCGCAGGGCAATCGCATAGGCGATGACCGTCAACAGGATCACGAAGATGCGACCGGTCTGCACCTGCACCGACTCGCCGAACCGCCGCTTGCCGCCGTAGAAGGCGAAGATGTCTTCCGTAAACATCGTCGAGAGCGCGAGAATTTGCGAATCGCTCGCCATTACGGCGGCCATGATCCCTGCGCCCAAAAGCCCTGCGAGCCAGAGCGGCGCGTAGCGTTGCAGCAGCAGGAGAATCGTATCGTCGCCCGCCGATTGTTCGCGCAGTTCGTCGCGCTGTGCGGGCGACAATTGCCGCCCCTGCGTGGCGAGCACGCGCCGCGCTTCCACCTTTGCGCGAATGGCGGGCACGTCCCCGACGCGGTTTGCCATCACGCCGAGGAAAACGCACGGCAGCCAGATCGCCATGATGCAGATCGGGTAGAAGATGACGGTCTTTTTGAACTGCGCCATTTTGCGCGCCGTCAAACAGAAGATCGCGATGTGCGGAAAGGCGATGGCCGAGAGCGGGATGAACGTGTAGCTGAAAAAGTAGTAAGGCGAAATGCGTTCGCGCGTCAGGAGCGGCGCGGTCGCGGGCGACGCTTGCAGCGCCGCGACCGCCGACTGGAAGCCGCCCATGCCTGCGCCGATGACGACGACTGCAATCGCCCCGAAGACGAGAAAGAGGATCGTCTGAAACGTGTTGACCCATGCCGTGCCGCGCATCCCGCCGAAGAAGACGTAAGACATGACGACCAGCGCGACGACGGCTCCGCCGAACCAGAACGGCACGAGGCCGCCGCTGATGACGTTCAAAGTCGTCCCGCCGCCCATCACGCCGATGATGATGTAGGGCAACAGCAGCGCGGCCTGCACGCAGAAGATCACCGTCCCGATGTGCCCGCATTCCCAGCGGTCGCGAAACATCTGCACGGGCGTCATGAAGCCGTATTTTTTCCCCAAAGCCCAGATGCGCGTGCCGCATAAAAAGATTGTGAGCGGGATGACGAGCGCGGACGAGGTCGCCATCAAACCGAAGGTGACAATGCCGTTCGAGAAGGCATGCCCCGAAGAACCGAGGATGGCGAAGGCCGTCATGTTCGTCCCGAACAGCGAGAGCAGGAAGACGAACGGGCCGAGCGAACGGCTGGCTAAGAAATAATCTTCTGCCTTCTCGCGTCCGGTGGCCTGGCGAAATGCGAAGATGCCGATGTAGACGACGATGGCGAGATAGATGAAAACGACGATGGCGGGAATCAACGCGCGTCCTCCTTTTTCGTTTCCTCTCCTTCAACCTCCGCTTCGAGGTGCGCCGGCCACGCGAACGTCACCAGCATCCACATCACGAGCGCGGCGGCCACTGTGAAGCAGGCATGATAAAACAGCCCGATGGGGACGAAGCCGAAGGCGAGCGGAGCAACTTTACGCCAATTCCAGAAGTCCTGATGCGAAACGTAGAGCGCGAAGACGACGAGAGTGAGCAAGAATCGTTTCATGCAATTTTTCGTAAACGGCGGACAGATTTTCGGAAGAAACCGCGAAGAGGCTTTCCACGTACCAACGTATAGTGTCGCAGCCGATTGTCAGAGGTCAAGACGGACGCTTAGAATGTTCGTGACCAGACATCATCCGGGTGAACAGCGAATTTCAATCACAGAAATCATCAACAGACGTTCCATGAGATTTTCAACTTTTAAGTTCAGCAACAAGTTACGTGGACTACTGCTCGCAAGTTTCGTCCTCGGCTGCGCCGCGCTAGGCTTCGCGCAGCAAACCGACGCCACGATCACGGGCGAGATCAAAGACGCGCAAGGCGGCGCGCTCGTCGGCGTCGCACTCACGGCGCGCAATCTGGAGACGGGTTTCACGCGCATGACCGTGAGCGAAGGCGACGGGCGCTTCGTCTTTCCCGGCATGCCCGTCGGAGTTTACGAGATACGCGCCGCGCGCGAAGGATTCAAATCCTTCGTGCGCGAGCAACTGCGCCTTGCGATTGGCGACGCCGCCGTGCTCGACATCCTGCTGGAAGTGGCCTCTATCGATACGCAAGTTGATGTGAGAGGCAATGCCGAACTCGTTAATACGCAAACTTCCGAGTTGAGCTATCTCGTCAGCGAACGCGCGATCCGCGAGTTACCCTTAAACGGGCGCAATTACACCGACCTCGCGTTTCTGCAACCCGGCGTCATCGCCTACCCGAACCGCGACGGCGGTTCAGCGGTCGCGCACGGCCTCGGCGCGAGCATCAACGGGCAAGACCCGCGCTCGAACGTCTACTTGATCGACGGCACGCCGCAAAACGATTTCACGAACGGCCCGGCGGGAAGCGCCGCTGGCACGGTCTTAGGCATCGAAGGCATCCGCGAGTTTCGCGTGGAAACCAATTCCTACAGCGCGGAGTTCGGGCGCAATTCCGGCGGCCAGATCAACGCCGTCAGCAAGTCCGGCACGAACGATTTTCACGGCAGCCTCTACGAGTTTCATCGCAACGACAACTTCGACGCGCGCAACTTCTTCGACCCCGCACGCAAACCCGAATTTAAACGTAACCAGTTTGGCGGCAGCCTCGGCGGCCCCATTCGGCGCGACCAATCGTTCTTCTTTTTCAACTATGAATCGTTGCGCGAGCGGCTCGGCAGGACGGTTCAGACAGTCGTGCCCGATGTGGCCGCGCGCGGCGGCGTGTTGCCCGACCCGAACAATCCCGCACGCACCATCAACGTTCCCGTCAACGCCGCCATCCGTCCCTTTCTCGACGAGTTCCCTTTGCCCAACGGCGCGAACCTCGGCGGCGGTCTCGCGGCCTATAACTTCGGCTTCAATCAACAGGTCACACAGCATTTTCTTCAGGGCAGAATCGATTACAACCTGAACGAGAGGAATCAATTCTTCGCGCGCTACACTTTCGACGATGCGGACCAAGCGTTGCCGACCGACTTTCCGCAGTTCCCTCGCGCGTTTCTGTCGCGCAACCAGTTTTTCACCGCCGAGCATCGCTTCATCCAGTCGTCGCGCACGCTCCACACTCTGCGTTTCGGCTTCGGTCGCACCCGCATCGGGCAAGACGTGGAATCAAACGTGCCGTCAACTTTGCAGCCTTTTATTCCCGGTCGCACGATGATCGGCAACATCGACATCGGCGGCATCCCGCGCTTCGGGCCGCAATCCAGCGCCGGTCTCCGGCTCACGCAAAACGTTTTCAGTTTCGAGCACGGCGCGGTGCACACGCGCGGGCGTCATCTGTTGAAATTCGGCGGCCTCGTCGAGCGTTATCAGGACAATATGGTTAACCCGACCTTCTCGCTCGGCACTTTCACCTTCACCAACTTGAGCGACTTTTTGCGCAACCTCCCGCAGCGTTTCATCGGCCTGCCCTCGAACGGCGCGCTTGACCGCTACTGGCGTTTCACCCTCTTCGGCCTCTACGCGCAGGACAGCTTTCGCCTCCACCCGCGCCTGACCATCAACGCCGGGCTTCGCTACGAGACGACGACGCAGCCCGTCGATCTCTACGGGCGCGATTCCGCTTTGATCAATCTGACGGACAGCGCGCCCACAGTCGGGCAACTCTATGAAAACCCCACGCGCAAAAATCTCTCGCCGCGCTTCGGCTTCGCGTGGGACGTATTCGGGGACGGCAAGACCAGCGTGCGCGGCGGCTACGGCCTCTACTTCAACACAAACAACCAACAGAACTTGATCGTGACGGTGACGAACCCGCCCGCCACGCCGCGCATCATCATCGGCCTGCCGTCGCTGAGGCCGACGTTCCCCGTCCCGCAACTCGAACGCGGCATCGGTAATTCCATCCGTCCCGTCGAATACAATCTCAAGAACCCGAACGTCCACGTCTATAATTTGAACGTGCAGCGCGAACTGCCTTTCGACACCGTCGTGACCATCGGCTACGCCGGTTCGCGCGGCATCCATCTGCTGCGCAGCGGCGATGTCAACACCGCCACTGCGACGCGCCTCGCCGACGGCACGATCTTCTACCCGCCGAACGCCCCGCGCGCCAACCCCGCTTTTTCGACCATTGAACTCAAGAGCAGCGACGGCAATTCGTGGTACAACGCGCTCGTCTTCGAGGTGCGCAAGCGTTTGAATCAAAGCTTCAACGTGCAGTCGTCCTACACCTTCTCGCGCAACATCGACACAACGCAGGCTTCGACCTTTTTCTCCGACGCGACGAACGGCACGACCTCGGCCTTCCCCGAATTCCCCGGCCTCAACTACAACAAGGGACTGGCCGACTATCACGCCAAACACAATTGGGTCGTGAACTTCATCTGGCAGATTCCTTTCGCCAAGAATCTGGACGGCGTGGCGGGCGCGCTGCTCGACGATTGGCAGTTGTCAGGCATCGCACAGGCGCGCAGCGGCAACCCGCTCACGGTCTTCGTGCAGCGCAACCGCTCGCGCTCGCAGTGGTCGCCCTCGCTCGGCCCCGGCATTGGCTTCGACCGCGCGAGCATCGCCCCCGGCCACACTTACGAGACGGCGGTTACGGGCAACCCCGATCAATACTTCGACCCGCGCGCCTTCGCCCTGCAACCGGCGGGCACGCTCGGCAACACCGGGCGCGGCGCGTTCATCGGCCCCAACCTGCGCACCTTCGATCTCTCCGCGATGAAAAACATTCGCTTCGCTTCACCGCTGGGCGAGAACACGAATTTGCAATTTCGCGTCGAGGCGTTCAATCTCTTCAACCGCGCCAACTTCGCGCCGCCGTCTCTGACTGCCTTCGCGGGTGCGGCTGACAACGAACGACCCTTGACGACTTTTGGGCGCATCCGCTCGACCGTCACCTCTTCGCGTCAAATCCAACTCGGAATCCGCGTCGAGTTTTAATCGCTCTCGAACAATGATGATGGAAAAAGGAAAAGATAAATCTATGGTCTGGATCGTGTTCGCGCTCGGCGCGGCCCTCTCGTGGGGCATCTACGGCGCGATGCTGCATCAAGGGCAGATGCGTCTCGGCAACCCGATGCGCGCCCTGCTCTGCGTCGGCGTGGCCTATTTTCTGATCGGCGTGCTCGTCCCCGTCGCCGCGCTCCTGTCGCAGGGAAGTTTGAACAACTTCAACGCGGGCGGTTCCACCATCGCCGTCGCCGCCGGCGCGCTCGGAGCCATCGGCGCGGTCTGCATCATCTTCGCCTTCCGCACGGGCGGCCTGCCCACCTACGTGATGCCGCTCGTCTTCGGCGGCGCGCCGCTCATCAACGTGCTCGTCACCTTGTGGCTCCACCCCCCGAAGACCGCCATCAACCCCATGCTCTATGTCGGATTCCTCCTCGTCTCGCTCGGTGCGGGACTCGTCTTGTACTTCAAACCGCAGTCTTAAAGTCGCCCGATTCAGGTAACATGTAATTTGACGCTTAACGGAGTAAAAATTGTTCACTGAGACTCTCCATACGCTGGCGGCGCTGATTAGACGAGAGCGCGATACCTTGCTCGCCGAATGGCGACAGGAGGTACGACAACTTTCTGTGGCGCACAACTTCGACGTGCCGACTCTTAACGATCACATCCCCGATTTACTTGATGAACTGGCTGATGAGCTGGCGGCATCCGTTGATGAATCAATGATCGGGGAATTAAAAAAGACCTCTGTTATTCATGGCTTAGATAGGCTCCGCATCGGATTCGATATCGAGGAGGTCGTGGCGGAATACAACGCTCTGCGCGATGTCATCCAAGACCTGATCGAAAGGCATAACCTGAGTCTTCGCGGGCCGGTAAACCGCACCATTAACCGCGTCATTGACATGTCAATCGGTCTTGCGGTGAAGACATATGCCACGCAAAAAGCTCTTGAGATACAGCAACGGCGTGAGGAGCACTTAGCCTTCGTCGCCCACGATCTCAGGTCTCCACTTGCATCTATTGCGATGGCGGCTAAGCTTCTCGAACGCACACTCCCTGACGTAATAAAGGACGAGCGGGCTGCCACATTACTGGAAACTATGCATCGTAATGTCAGACGCTTAAATTCACTTGTCGTCAAAGTAGTGCAAGAAGACGCAAATCTGAAGGCGAAGGTGAATGAACAGGTAGAGCGACGGGAAGTAAATCTGAGGGCGCTGGTTGAAGTTCTCGTCAGCGACCTCAGTCCATTGGCCGCCGCTTCAAACCTGACTTTGATCAACGATGTACCCGAAGAGCTGACAGCGTTCGTTGATGCCAGCATGTTGACCCTTATTTTCCAGAACTTGATTTCTAACGCCATCGACTATACCCCGAACGGAGAAGTTATTATCGGAGCGCAGAAGACCAAAGAATCTGCTTCTATCGAATGTTGGGTCAACGACAATGGTGCAGGGATTCCAGCAGACCGGCTGGAAAAGGTGTTCGACAAATTAGAAACCGATCCGGACAAGAAAAGCGGGATGGGACTTGGCCTTGCCATCGTCAAGCAATTCGTTGAAGCGCACGGCGGTCAGGTGGCGGTTGATAGTGAATTCGGTCAAGGCTCGACGTTTCGATTCACTATTCCTTACAAAGCGGGAGTAGAGTAAGAACACTGATAAAGCTCGCACTCACACCCGAAGATGTTTTGCCCCCCAAGACGCCTAGACCAAGAAGTATTACCCAAGCTATGTTCCGCAAAATTAAAATCCCCCCGAATGAACTATGGCCGGAAGCTGAATCACTTTGCGGCGCGCTTGCCGATGCAGTAGAGATGAGCGGAGGTGCGGATGAAAATCTGGCCGTCGGAGATGGCGGGCGAACTGAGACAATATTCGTTCAGATTATTTTCGGCCAACACTTCAAATTGCACCCCGGCTTTGATGACGGTCGTTAAACCCTCTTCGCTCGTCGCGTAAATCTTTCCGTCGGCCAGAACGGGCGAGGCGGAATAGTCGCCGGGCTTGATGCGAATGGGGCCGTAGAGTTCTTTGCCCGTCTTCGCGTCGAGACACCACGCGATGCCCTTGTCGGTGATCATGTAAAAATATTTTCCGTCGGTGACGGGAGTCGGCACGTCCGGCCCGGACTGCGCCGACCAGAGCAGGTGCGATTTGGTGATGTCGCCGCGCCCGCCCGCCCGAAACGCGAGGAGCGGCTTGATGCGCGTCGGCGCGTAGATGATGCCCTCGTAGACGATGGGCGAGGCGACGATGCGATAGAAGGGCGCATTCTCCGGGTTCAGGCCGCCCGCGCGCCAGAGTTCTCTGCCGTCCTTTAAATCGTGTCCCGTCACCACGTCGCCGCCCGTAATGACGATCTCGGTCTTTTTGTCGTAGCGCAGCACGGCGGGCGTCGTGTAGGCGTCGGGCGATTCCCTGATGGCGTCGGTCGGGCGCGTCACGCGCCAGAGGGTCTTGCCGTTCGTTTTGTCGATGCGCAGGACATACGAAGGTTCATCCGTTTTCATGCCGTGCAGGACCTGAACGTAAAGAGAATCTTCAAACAGGAGCGGCGAGGAGGCGTAGCCCCACATCAGACCGAACTGGCCGTAGTCTTTCTGGATGTCACGCGCCCAGAGTTCTTTCCCCTGAAAGTCGAAGGCTTTGAGGATGCCTGTGCCCGTCATGACATAGACGCTCTTGCCGTCGGTCGCGGGTGAGGGCGAAGACATGTTGTGCTTGCGCTCCTTATGGTTGCCGCCGCCGAGCAATTTCTTCCACGCGAGCGCGCCCTTCCTTCGATCCACGCACCACAAAAACAGATCATCGCCTTCGGCCACGTTCAGAAAAACTTTATCGCCCCACACAATCGGCGTCGAACCGCTCAGGCCGGGCAGCGGCAGTTTCCACGCGACGTTTTCCCCGGCGCTCCACTTGAGCGGCAGATTGCGCTCGTCGCTCGTCCCGTTCGACTGCGGCCCGCGCCACTGCGGCCAATTAGCGGCGAAGGCGTGTGATTCGAGCAGGACAACGATGACAAACACGAAGGCGGGCATGAAATTTGAACGGCGCATCTCTCTCTCCTCCTGACTTTGAAACAGCATCATTTTAGCCTACGCTGGCAACACTCCGATGGGAATAGTAGAAACAGCGAAAACATCGGCGCATCACTTTCGCGCCGCTCGACGCTTCAATCGCGACCGCAAACGGCAGTTGGCGGGGAGACAAAGTGAACCCGGCGATGAACGCCTCCAAACGAAGTTATGAGAAATTTCTACCTGCCCCTTGCTCTCGTCGTCGGCGGCAATCTTTTGTATCACGTTTCGCAGAAAACCATGCCGAAGGATGTGCATCCGCTCTATACGATGAGTCTCGTCTACCTCATCGGCATCTGCATCTGCGTTGCGGGCGCGCTCCTGCTGCCGGGCGAGAAGTCTTTCGCGGGCACGTTGAAAGAATCGAACTGGTGGTCGATCTTCGCCATGGCGCTCGGCGTGGTCGCCGTTGAAATCGGATTTTTGTTGGCCTATCGCGTCGGGTGGAACATCAGCCTCGCGTCCATCACGAGCAGCGTCGCCGTCACGCTCCTGCTGCTGCCCATCGGCATCCTCGCCTTCAAAGAACAGCTATCGGGGAGAAACGTCATCGGCCTGCTCTTGTGCCTCATCGGATTAATCCTCGTCACAAAAAAGTAAGCGCGCGATTGATACCGCACGGTCCATTTCCTATTCGGTCCAATGTGGTCCTATTCGGCGCGTAACGCCGGAAGCAACGGCGAACGCAAGGCTGCCGCCGTCGCCAGCAGCGATGCAATTAGTCCCGTGAGCACGACCGCAAGAAGCAACACGACGACGGAGAAGGACGGGAACCGACCGCCGCCGCCGCCGCGCGCGTACAAGGCCGGAGCGATGGCGAAGAGCGCGCAGACGAGCCCCGTCAGCAATCCGCAGAAAAGCAGCAGCGCGTTCTCCGCGACGATGATCAGCGCGAAGTGGCGCGAGTTGTAACCGACGGCGCGCAGCAGCGCCAATTCGCGCCGCCGCTCCAACACGTTCCTGAGCAGCACGGTCGCCAATCCGAATGTGCCGAGGAGCGTGCCGAGACCGCCGAGCGTTTGAAAAGTAGAGAGATAAGTGTTCTCCACGCGATGAAACGCGGCGAGCCGTTCGGCGGTTTCGCTCACGTCGAAGCCGAAGTCCGACAGGCGCGATTCGAGCAACGCCGTGACACCCGCGATCCTATCCGGGGCGGCCTCCAACAGGAAGAACCGATAGCCCTCCTCGTCTGGGAAGGCGCGCAGGAAATTGCGCTCCGACATCAACAGTTCCGACTGAAACAAACTATCTGAGAGCGCGGCGACGAAGCGCAGACGCACCGGACGATCCGTCTCTTCATTCAGAATCATTTCGTCGCCGAGTTTGCGATGCAGCACGTAAGTCATCGAGTTGGCATCGGCGATGACGGGGATCGCGCCGTCGGGCAACTCTCTATCGAGCAGCAGCCACGGATTAACTTTCTCTTCGTTTGTTTGCGCGAGCGAAGCTTGAAACGAGAAACGATTGCTTGCGGCGAAGTCGGCGGCGGGCGCGAGCAGGCGGGGTTCTCGCGGCTGGTAGAGATTCAGACAACTCGCGTCGTCGCCGGGGCGCAGGCGAAAACGCGTGAAGGTGACGCCTTCGAGCGTCGCCGCTTCCTGCTGTCCGTTGAGCGTCAAAACTTCTCTGCCCTCCCCGCTGTGCGGGTTGTGTGCGAGCGGCAGCAGCGATTCGGCGAGCAAGGCGTAGCCGCCCGTGCCCGCTTTTTTGTCAATCGAGATGGCAGCGTTCGGCGCGTCGCGCCTGAAGGCTTCGACTGCCACAATGATGAAGGTCGCCGAGGCGATAAGCGCGATGCAGAGCACGCTCCTGCCGGGCCGATGCGTTGCGTTACGCAGTCCCAGACGCGCGATGGGCCACCACCCGCTCCCCTGAATCGTCTGCCGCCGTGCGCCCCGCAACCACGCTGCCTGCAAGCAGAGCAACGCGACGAGAAACAATGTCCCCGCCCCGAAGAAGCCCGCCACATCTCCGATCCGCTGCGACACTGCCGCCAACAACAGCAACACACCGAGCGCGGCACAGGCCAACGCCGACACGAACGACGCGGAGATGCCAAGGCGACGCCGAGACGCCCCGAACAACGATCCGCTCTTACTCTTGATGGTTCCGCCGCCGCGCTGCCCTCGCATCTGAACGTCGATTATTCCGGTCAATAATTCGCGCACGGAGACGGGCGCGAGCATTCCGAGCGTCCACCAGATGCAGACGAGCGCGGCGACCACGCCGCCCGCACCACCCACGGCGAGAGAGGCGGGCGACACATGCAGCGACAACGCACGCGTGCCGACCGCCTCTACCCACCACGTTCGCAGGCCGTACATCATCAACGCTCCATACAGAAGCGCGCCCGCCAACCCGACGAGGCTGCCCGTAAACGCGAGCAGCAAGCCCTCGCCGAGAAAGAGCGTGCGAATTTTCGCGGCGGGAAACCCGACGGCTTGCAGGATGCCGATCTCGCGCAAGCGTTGCTCGATGCCGAGTTTGAAAAACAGCGCCGTCAACATCAACGCGGAGACGACGAGGAAGAAACTGAAGTACAGGAAATACTCGCCGAAATCGGTCGCCCCGCGCGAGGCTTGAAGTCCTTGCGAGCGCGCCGCGTAGAGCGAGAAATTCGCGGCGAGCGGGTCGATGCGGGCGCGCAGGTTGCGCTCGAAGTCCAGGCGCGCTTGTTCGAGTGAAATTTCACTGGCGGGATGGAGGCGCAGCGAAGTGAGATTGCCGTAGCGCGTCTGCCAAAGTTCCTGCCCGCGCGCGAGCGTGATAAAGGCTTTCGGCGTGGTGCGAAACTGTTTCCAGTAATCTTCATCCTGCGGGCGCACGCGGGCGAGGTCCAGTGGAAACGGCGGGTCCCAATCCGACAAACTCTCCGTGCCGCTGATGCCCGGATACTCCGGCGTCAGTTCGCGGTCCGCCGCCACACCCTTCATCGCAACAATGCCCGCCACGCGAAACTCCGCCGCGCGTGTCTCCAAACGCCCCTCGTCCCGCCACACGTAATAATCGAGCGAGACCGCATCGCCCCCACGCGCCCCGAGATCGCGCGCCGCCCAATCGTTCAACCAGATCGACGCATTCGGCGACGCGAAAGCATCGTTCGCCAGCTCTGTCGGTTGATTCGCGCCGCTCTGTAACTCCGCCAATCTCTCTTCATCAATCGCCGTGACGAGCGAATAGGGAATCTCCCTCCCGTTCGCGCGGATCGAGTTGGCGAGGTAAGAAAAAATGGCGGATGTGCGCAGGCCGGAACTGCTCGCGGCAGCTTGCGCTTGTTGACCCAGCGCCTCGTTGATGATCGCGCTTTCGGTTTCAAGCGACAGCGCGTGCGCCGCTTCGAGCGAGCGCACTTTGACGCCTACATCTGCGAGCGTGAACGTCTCACGCAACATCTTCTGGACCGCTTCGGCTTGCGCTGTGACGGATGCAGGCGTCGCGGCATCCCCGCTCACGGAGAGCAGGATCGTGTTGATGCCTCCCATCTGCTCTGCGTCTTTTTGCAGCCGCTTGAGCGGTACGAAGACGGCGCGCACCGCGCCCTGTCGCGGGCGCAAACTGAAGTCGCCGAGGTCGGCAGCCGTTAACGCCTCGCCGTGCATCGTCAGGCGCACCGTGCGCCCCACGTCCTCCTTGCGCCCGTGCAGCGATTCGACGGGAATATCGGCAGGCTTTTCGATACGCAACAGCAGTTCATCGCCCGCCGCGCTTCCCAACTCGGCAGCCAAGCCCGCGCTCACTATCACCTCGCGCTCGCCCAACATTCTCCGGCTCGCATCCAAGCCATGAAATTGCCAGAAGCGCTCGTCCACGCCGTAGACCTGCACGCCCCCGCCGCGCCGCCCGCTCGCTTCATGGACCACCACGCCCTCGAACACGACGAGCGGGCATGCCCCGTCAAACGACGCGGGCGCAAACTCCGGGCGGGCGCGCAACTCTTCGACCAACTCCTCGCGAAAGAAGTTTGACGCCGAGACGACATAGGCGGTTTGGCCCAATCGCTGCAAAACCAGAGCGCGCAAACTCGCCCGCACCGAATCGCCCACCAGCAACGCTCCCGCCAGCACCGCCACGGCAATCGCCACGCCGCACGCCACCGCCGCGTTCGTGCGCCAGTAGTAAGTGAGATTGCGTTTCAGGAGCGTGGCGGTCGTCATAAAAAGTAGTCAGTAGTCAGTAGGTCTTTGTCCGTTGTCGGTCGTTCAATTCGATCTTCAGCAACCTGCGTGATAGCCATATGTTACTGGCTACTGACAAGTTTCTGCTCAGCCAATTCGTAGCGCACGGGGAACCTGGCGGCCAGTTCCGCGCTGTGCGTAACGACGATGAGGATCGTCTCCTGTTGCCGGTGCAGTTCGAGCAGCAGTTCGGCGACGGTCGAGGCGGCGTGATGATCGAGATTGCCGGTCGGCTCGTCGCACAAAAGCAGGAGCGGACGGCGGATGAGGGCGCGGGCGAGCGCGACGCGTTGCTTTTCGCCGCCCGACAATTCCGCCGGGCGATGCTCCGTGCGCGCCGCGAGGCCGACCGTATCGAGCAACGCCCGCGCCCGCGCCAACTCCTCATCGCCGCTGCCGCTCCTCGTGCCCGCCCGAACCAGCGTCGGCGTCAACACGTTTTCCAGCACCGTGCATTGCGGCAGCAAACAGTGGTCTTGAAAGATGAAACCGATCTGCCTGTTCCTGAAATCGGCGAGTTCGCGCGGCTTCAGCTTGAACGGATTTTGCCCGTCGAGCGCGACTTCGCCGGAGGTGGGCGGCTCAAGCGCGCCGAGGATGTAGAGCAGACTGCTTTTGCCGCTGCCCGAAGGCCCCATCACCGCGATGGCATCGCCGCGCGCCAGCTTCAGCGAGACGTTTGACAAAATCGGCAACGCGCCGCGCGGCGTCGGGTAATCTTTCGAGAGTTGGTTGACTTCAAGCATGAATTGAAACGGTAAATAGTGAAGGGTGAATGGTGAATGGATTAACAAACAGTTTTCTTACCATTTACGATTTTACTGTTCACCTATTCACTGACTGATAGACTTCGAGCGCGCGTGCGGCCATGTGCGCGACGCTGTAGTGCTCGCGCACTCCCTGTGCGCCGCTGCGACCGAGCGCGGCGGCGCGCGGTGGATTTTTCCAGAGTTCATAGATTCCGGCGGCGAGGCTTTCGGCATCGTCCGGCGTGACGAGCAATCCGCCGCCCGTGCGTTCGACGATCTCGGTGAACCCGCCGCGTCGAGGCTGGACCACCGGCACGCCGCAGGCCATCGCTTCGAGCAGCGAGATGCCCTTCGGCTCGTCGTAGGTGGCGGGCACGCAGAGCACATCCAGATTTTGCAGGAATGCGATCTTCTCTTCGCGTCCGGGCGCGCCGCGATAGTGGAATTCGTCGCCGAGTCCCTGATCTTTGATCTCCCGTTCGATGTCCTTCAGGTACGTCTCATGCTCCGGCGCGAGGTAGCCCGCCACTTCAAGCCGCGCCGAGGAGGAGACATCTTCGCGCAAACGAAAGCGGCAATATGCGTCGCACAAAACGTGCAGGCCCTTCTCCGGCGCGATGCGCGCGAAGTAGCCGACGGTGAAAGCTTCCCCCTGCGATCTCCGGGCGGCTTCCGGAGTTTTCGCCTGATAGTCTGCGAGATTGATGCCGAGCGGCACAACCCGCATTTTGCTCGCGGGTATCTGCAAATGATCGCACATGAACTCCGCATAAGACTCACTGACGGCGATAAAAGCATCGACGTGTGCGACACCTGCGCGGATCAATTCGAGCGACGCCCGCCGGTAATTTTCGTCGAGGCCCGCGAGAAACAAATCCTCGCCTTGCAGCGTGCAGACAACAGGACGCTTGAGAGTTTGTTTGATGGGGCGGGCGAGGCCGAGCAGCAGCGAGTTCGGGAGCGTCACCACATCGGGCGTCTCCTGCTCGCGCAGCCAGTGGCGCATCTTCTCGAATTCTTTGCGCTGGAGTCCCGCTTCGCCTTTGAGCATCGAGACGGTGAGTTCGCCCAAAAGTTTTGGATTGACCGGAATCGAGCGGCGCGCGGCGAGGTTCAAAGCGACGGTCGAATCCCACAATTTATCAATCAGCCACGGCGTCCGGCGAAAGAACCGCGCGTGCTGTTGCAGGTAGACGCTGATGCCGCCGAAGAGGACTTTGCCGGGACGGCTGGCGTTTGGCTCATCGGTCAGAGTCGGCGTGTAGACGGGCAGCAGCATCACGTCGTGGCCCTCTGCGATCAACTCGGTGGCGAGCGCATTGTCGCGCAGGCAACTGCCGCAGTACATGTTGGCCGCCCCGGCAGTGAGATAGAGAATCTTCATCGGTGCATCGTCGTCGCGGCGAACGCTTGCTGGAAAGCCCTGCGCCCGTAGAGGTGCTCGAACAAATTTCCCTCGTGCGGCTGGTCCCAACTGATGCGGTTCGTCGGAATCGCGCCGAGGTTCAGACGATCAACGTGCGGCGACGATAAAAGTTTCCCGATCAACTTCTCGTCGCGCGTGATCGCCGTCACCACGAGACTCGCGCACATGGCATCCGGCAACTCGTCCGGCTCCACTTCGACTATGCTCGCGAACGGAAACAGAAACTCGCGGTTGGCGAGCGGGTGCGCCGCCGACTGGCAGCGCACAATTGTGGGCAACAGGTAAGCGCACGATTCCCAATTCACTAATCGCTCGCCTCCGCGATGCGCCGCCGTCACGTCGCGTGCGCCCGCCTCCCGCAAGCCCACATCGATCATTTGCGAAATGCGCGCCGCGACATTCGCATCGGCGAACGGCGCAAGCTCAGCCGCTTCGTCGTCCGCCGCGCGCGGCGCGATGCGGGCGAAGCGCGCGGCCAACGCTTCCGCGATTTCGTCCGCGTGTCTCGTCACCCACACGCCCGACGCGTTGACGCACGAACGCCCGCCGTTATCGACAATCGAAGCGGCGATCACGTCCAAATGCTGTTCCCACTCATCGGCGCAATCGTCGCCGATGACAACTTTGCTGTAACCCGGCCCGTGAACTTCGACGCGTGAATCGTCGCGCCACTGCGTGGTCGAATTCACATCGCCGAAGACCATGCCGCGCCCCGTCTGCCGCAAGATTTCGCCGCCGCCGCCGTGCGCCGTCGGGTAATAACTGAAAGCCTCGCGCGGCACGCCCGCCTTGATGAAAGATTGAATGATGCGATAAGGCGTCCACGGCTCCGCGCCGCCGGGTTTCAGGACGAGTGGAATTTTCAACGCGATTGAGGGAATCCACAACGAATGCACGCCCGGCGAATTGCTCGGCAGCACCACGCCCAAGGATTGCGTGCGCGGGAAGAAACTCACCGCCTGCCCTTCGATCTCGCCATACCCGCGATCCAAAACCCCGAAGTCGAGATTGCGCGTCAGCCCTCTGAGCACGCTCTCCATCTGCGCCATCGCCCCGCGAATCTTTTCCAGGTTACGCCGCACCATCACATGCGGCAACCCCGTCGTCGCCGACACCTGCTCGATATAGTCCTCAGGCGTCTGCATCTCGTCGCCGACGGGCAATGCCTCGTGCGCAAAAATCTCCGCCGCGCCGACGCTCATCTCGATCAACTCCGCGACACTGAACGCCGCCAGAGAATTCCGCGCGTGCTCCTGGTCCAGCAGGTCGCGCCGGATCAACCCCGCGTTCGCCTGACTGATCTCCACGAACAATTCGCGCGTCCGGTGATGCGCCACTCGCACCACGTCCAAACTTTTGTAAGGTGCGCCTTTGCGCAATATAGGTATATGCAACATATTTTGATCGCGGATTGCGGAATTCGGATTGAGGATTGGGTCAACTACCACGCCGTGAACGGCGGTGGCTTGTCCTTCCAGTTTTCGGGCTGCGCCCCGTTAGTCGAAACTAAGACGGAGGTACTTCTGGGGATGGCTGACAAAACAGTGGCGTCTGTTTCCCT
>JBPCIP010000141.1:0-23519 GCA_051006195.1 Pyrinomonadaceae bacterium | reverse complement strand
GAACGGAGGCGAAGAGGCGCATTGCTCCAGCGTGGCCGAAAGGGAGGAGTCTTTTGTTTATGGCGCTTCTTCTCGGTGAAATCGCCTCCACCGAGAAGACGCCGGTTGAGAGGCACGACAAAACCGGGTCGTTGTCAGTTTGGACTCAGTGGTTGTCAATTTTGTCTGTCATCTTCCCGCGCATCGGACTGGCGGGCGGGGCGCTTCGCTCGCGCGGCGGGTCGGCGCGACGCTCCTCGCGTTGTGGCGCGGGCGCGGGTCTTTCTTCGCGCGGCGCAGAACGTTCTTCGCGCCGGGGGGCGGGTCTTTCTTCACGCTGGGGCGCGGGACGTTCATCTTGCCGTTCTGATTTCTCCCGTCGCGGCGGTTCCGGCCTGTCTTCACGCGGCGGTTTGGCGCGATGCTCGGCGGGTGGTGCAGCGCGGCGTTCCTCGCGGCGTTGTGGCCCGGCACGCTCGTCGTCGCCCGGGTCGGGTCGCGCGGGTCGCTCGCGCTGGTAGTCGGGCGCTGTCACCGCGCCGTCGCCGTCGTTCGGGCGTTCCTTGCGGTCGATGGATTTGACTCTGCGTTCGAGACGCTCGCCGTCGCCGCCGTCTGTGTCGCGTGAGGGCGGACGCGTTACCTGTGTGCCGGGATCAATTTGACGAACGGGACGCTTCATGGCGGGCACGCCTGTATCCGTGCGCGCGTCATTGCCCTTATCGCCTTTGCTGTTTCCGTCGCGCGAGTCGAGCGCGCGGATGGGACGGGCGGGGCGTGTGACCGCGCCGGTGTCGCGTTCGCCGTTGCCGCCGTTGTTCGGGTTGTTGCCGTCGCGCGCCTCGCCGGGTCGCTCGATCTTGCCGAAGCGCGGTTCGCGGTGATTGAAAATGCGCTCGCGCCGGAGTTCCCCGTCAAGCGCGAGACCGGGCTTGCGGGTGGCCGCGCCAGTCGGACGCTGTGGGAGCGTGCGAGCGGGATCAGTTGGATTACGGATAACGAGTCCGTCGTTGGTTCGGCGGTTGCGAAGCGCGGGATTGTTGCCGCCGTTTGTGGAATCGGCTTCGATGGGACGCAGCGGCAATTTGCCGCGCACCGGATCAGTCGAGATGGCGCGCAGGGCCAGTTCTTTCGTCGCGGGATGAGCGCGCACGAATCCTTTGCCGAATTCGCGCGCGGGCAGTGTCGTCACGGCGCGTTGATAGATCGGGTTGATGCGCTCAAGGTTGGCGATGCGCCTTTGTTCAATTGCGCGAGTAGCGGCGAGGCGACGATAGTAGTTCGAGTGCGGGTCGCGCTGGCGATAGGCGAGCGGATACCAAGCGATGTGATCGCCGTAGGAGTTTCCGATGTTGATGTTGACGAAGGCGACGAGCGCAGGTCGCCACCAACTGCGCCGCCCGTAAGAAGCATAGCCGCGCGGCGCCCAGCCCCAGTAGTTGTTGATGTAGACCCAACGCCCGTAGTGATAAGGAGCCCATCCCCACGGCTCGTCGCCCACCCATGTCCAGCCGTAAGGCGGACACCAATTCCAACGTCCGTAGCGATACGGCGCCCAGTCGTTGTAGTTGTTGATGACCGTCACGTGCGGACGCCAGACGTAGCCATAATCGTTCGTCTGCACCCAGTCGCCATAGGCGTCGAGTTCTTCCGCGCCCCAGACGTATTTATCATAGTAGCGGTCGCGCTCCTCATGGCGCAGGCGCGCGGCGAGGTAGCGGTCGCGGTCGTCCACCCACGTATCCCAATCGTCGAGCGAGCGCGCGGCGGAAAGTTCCCAGTCGGCTTCGTCAGAATTGCCCGTCTGGTTATAGACGAGTTCGGCGGCGCGCCCGTCGCGCAGGGTGAAGCCGGAAGTTTCGGAATAGAGACGTGCGCGCCCGCCGTCGCGCACAGTGGCGCGGACGTTTCCGCTCGGCAGCACGTCGAGCCGGTATGAACCTTTCTGCTCGGCAGCCAAAGTCGTCTTCGGCGCGTCGATCTCGAAATACTCGCGGTCCCGGTCGAAGCGCGCGAGCCTCAAGGTGGCTGTGCCTTCGGGCAAACTGAGCGCGATGCCTTCGTCGCGCAGCGTGACGATGTCGAGCGTGGCGTATGCGCCGAGGCGGATGAAGTTGCGCGCATCGATTTGAATTTCGATGCGCGCGTCGGGGCCGGTGGCGAGACGGTCGCCTTCGACGAGCGGGAGATTCAAACTGGCTTTCTCCCATTTGTTGCCTCCGGCGCGACGCAAGCTCACGTCGCCGCGCAACATGCTCACGCGCACGACGCGCGCTGTCTCCTCATAACCGTCATCGTCATCATCGACCGGGACGTTCGTCGTCGTGGCGGCGGCGGAAACGAAGGAATTTAATGTGAGTGTAAGCAGCAAAAGAAGGGCGAGGGCAGGGGGCGTTTTGGTGTAGCGCATGGCGCTGTACTCCTTTGTGAAACCGGACGTGACAAGAGAAAGATCGCTCACCTGAATGACGCGCACGGGAAAGAGAACGCTTCACTGCGTGTTTGAGCGCGACCGGAGAGAAAGCTGTGCGAGGGCTTCGACCTGATAATGAGCGCGAGAGCAAAGCATGTGCCTGCGTTTGTCAGCGTCGCAGCATAGCTAGGAAGTGCGGCATTTTACAGTCAATATGGGTAGCGGTGCCGGAAAGCTTATCCGAGATAGTGCAGCCGGAACACTATTTGGAATACACCCGCAGGTATCTCAGACTGTATGAGTTAACTTTTGGCAATCAACTTTCTACCCCCGGACAGCAACGTTTGCTCCTCTGTATCGCATCTACCTGCCTCTTATCTCTCGTCAGTCTTTAATCGGCACATCTGTTGTGTGCGTTTAGCTCAGGCAACTCTTTCGCGCTATCATACGTAAACTCAAATCTCCACATTTGTTTTGTCCAAATCTGGAAATTGAATCATCTCCAGTGGGAACGGGCGACAAGGTTGATCGGCTTTATAGAGCAAAGAAAGAAATAGTCAATGAATTATCAGAAGAAGTTTTTCGGGAGAGTTTTGCACCTCTTCGTCTGTTTTCTTTTAGTCAGCCCTCTGGTCGCCGTCGGGCGCGGGCAGGAGCAGCAGCAGCAGGGCGCGCGAGGCAATGTTTCGGGCACAGTCCGAGATAGCTCAAACGCGAGCATCGCCGGGGCGCAGGTGCAACTCATCACCGCGCAACAGGCCGTTTTGAGTTCGACCGAAACTGATGCGGAGGGGCGTTTTCAATTCGCGGACATCCCCGCCGGAACTTACGAACTACAGGTTGTGCGCAGGGGTTTCGACAATCTCCGTCTCCCCGCGAAAGTTGCGCCGGGTGAAACGACAGACGTGGCCGTCGCGCTGGAAGTGAATCGCCTTACCGAGCAGATCACGGTCACGGCGGAGACGGGCATCGCGCAGGACAGGGAGCGCGTCGCGCAGTCGGTCAACATCGTTTCCCAGAGCAGCATCCAGCAGCGCGCCACCGCCGTGCTCGCGCAGGTGGCCGATGAGGAAGTCGGCGTTTCGCTCCAGCGCACTAGCCCGACCATCGGCGCGGTCCTCGTGCGCGGCGTGACGGAGGTCGGCGTCTATGTGGACGGCGTGCGCTATACCAATTCGACGCAGCGCGGCGGCATCAACACTTTCTTCAATCTCAACGACCCGACGGCGCTTCGCGCCGTCGAAATTCTGCGCGGGCCGAATACCGCCCAGTACGGTTCGGACGGCCTCGGCGGGACGGTGCAACTCGTCTCGCGCCAACCCGAATTCGGCTTCGACAAGCCGGAGACGCACGGCGAAGTCAACACCTTCTTCTCCAGCGCCGATCTCTCCTTCGGCACCAACGCGCTCGCGACTTACGGGACGAAACGCTTCGGCTTTCTGGTCAACGTGATGGGACGCCGCCTCAACACCCTGCGCCCCGGCAAAGGCGTCGATAGCCATTCGTCGATCACGCGCTTCCTCGGCCTGCCCTCGAACGTCACGGGCGAGAATCGTTTGACCGACACGGCCTTTACGCAGTACGGCGGCACGATCCAGATGAACTACGCGCCCACCGACGCTCAGCAGTTCATTTTCCGCTACCAGCGCAGCCAGCAGGACGGCGGCAAGCGTTACGATCAGACGCTCGGAGGCGACGGCAATTTGATCGCCGACCTGCGCAACCTGATGCTCGACTTCGGCTACCTGCGTTACATCAAACAGGGTTTCGGATTCTTCGATAATTTGTCGGCCACCGTCTCCTATAACAGCCAGCGCGAGGAGCGCGTGAATCAAGGCGGGCAGGGCAATCCGCTCGCCGCCATCACCCACGACAAAGAGCGCACCACGGTCGGCGGCTTCAGCTTTTTCCTCGACAAGCAGTTGAGCGGCAGGAACAGCTTCGTCTTCGGCGGCGACATCTACCGCGACCGCGTGGACGCGCCGTCTTACAGTTTCGACCCGGTGAGCGGAGCGGCGACGCTCGTGCGCCCGCGCGTGCCCGACGGGGCGCGTTACATCCAGGCCGGCCTCTACGTGCAGGACGCCCATGAAGTCGTCCCGAACCGGCTGCGGTTGAGCGGCGCGCTGCGCTACAACGTTGCCTCCTATCGCTCGCGCGCCTCGAACAGCCCGCTCGTCGGCGGCCAGCCGCTGTTCCCCGACGATTCTTTGCGCGTGGATGATTTCTCAGGCCGCATCGGGGCGGTGGCAACTGTTTTTGACGGTCTTAACCTCGCCTTCAATTATAGTCGCGGCTTCCGCGCCCCGAACATCACCAACCTCGGCTCGCTCGGCCTCGTCGGCGTCGGCTTTCAGGTTTCCACCGCCGATGTGCTGAATCTCGGCGCACTGGTCGGCACGACCGCCGACGAGAGCGCCGTGTCGAGCGGCGTCGCCGTCTCCCCGCTTCGTTCGGAGACGAGCAACAACTACGACCTTGGCCTGCGATACCGTCGCGGGCGCTTCGACACCGAACTCGTCGGTTTCATCATCGACTACGCCGACACTATCGTTCGACAAACGCTCATTCTGCCCTCAGGCTCGGTCGGGCGCAGGCTCGGCAGCCAGATAATCGAAAGCCAGAACGCCCGTGGCGCGGTCTTCGTGCCGCTGTCGGCATCGCCCGTGCTCGTGCAGTCGAACTTCGGGAGCACTCGCCTGAAGGGTTTGGAGTACGAGATCGATGTGCGCTTCACCGATGAGTGGCTCTTCGGCGGCAACTACAGTTACGTCCATGCGGCGGATCGCGAGACGCGTCTTGCGCCGAACCTGGGCGGCGGCGGCATCCCGCCGCAGATGGGATTCCTCCGGCTGCGTTACCAGCCGCGTCGTAAAGGCTACTGGGTCGAAGCCTACTCCACGCTCGCCGGAAAGCAGGACAGGCTCTCGACTCTTGACCTCACCGACCGCCGCACGGGCGCCGTGCGCTCGCGCCAGAATATCCAGAATTTCTTCCGGCGGGGCGCGTGCGTGCGCGGCCTGACGACGCCCGGCCCGGCGACCGGCCAGTGCGGTTCCCCCGGCGGCGTCCTCATCGCGACCGGCGAGACGCTCGCCGAGGTGCAGACGCGCCTGCTCGATGGCGCAAATTCCGCCCCGCTCTTTAGTGCGATTCCCGGCTATGGACTGGTTAACCTGCGCGGCGGTTTTCGCTTCAGCGAGTCGCAGGAGATCACTCTCGACTTCGAGAATATCGGCGACAAGAGCTATCGCGCGCCGGGTTGGGGCGTCGATGGACCGGGGCGTAGCATCACCGCGCGCTATCAATATCGTTTTTAACCACAGTTCGACGTAAGAAACAGAAACAGATTCAACCACGCGCACCACCCGAAACAGCACGAAGAAGCACTGTCGTTTCATGTGGTGTGCGTGGTTAAGTTGTTTGCCATCATTATGAATGACGGCTTACGTCGAACTGACGTTAATCGAGAGGCATGATGGCTCTTCTGGTTAGCCCGCGCGAACTGTGTCCAGCGTTCAGGCGTTGCCGAGCAGGTGGTCAAATGCGTTTGTGATGACCTGATAGCATTCACAGACATGTGCTTCGAGGCCGGAGCGGTCGAGGATCATAATGTGGCCGCGATTGTAGCTGATAATACCGGCATCCTGGAGACGCCCGGCAGCCACTGTCACTCCTTCGCGGCGCGTTCCCAGTCTGTTGGCAAGGAACTCCTGCGTAATCAACAACTTATTTGAGTTCACCCGGTCTTGGCTTATTAAGAGCCAGTAGCAGAGTCGCTGTACCACGGAGTGAAGCCGGTTGCACACGGAGAGTTGTGAAATCTGGGTGATAAAGGCTTGCGTATATCGCAAAAGCAAAAGTTGAAACGGCCCGCCCGCCTTGAATTCTCTCTGAAGAATTTTGGCCGGCATCCGGAGCGCGCCGCCCGCGATCTGCACTACAGCCTGGTTAGGCACCGGGTCGTCGCTCATAAACAGGGTAATGCCGACCGCCCCTTCGCTACCCACCGAACCAATTCCGGTGGTCATACCGTTTTCCGTCGTGTAAAGCAAAGAGACAATGGATGTCGTCGGGAAATAAAGATAGTCTTGGGGCGCGTCGGGTTCGTAGAGAATATCGCCAAGCGAAAAGGTAACGTGCTTTAGAGAGGGCAGCAGACGTTTGTACTCCGGTTCGGGAAGCGCGGCGAGAAGACGGTTGCACGGTAGTTGAGACGGTGAATTACGTGAACGATTTGCGAATGTTGACATAGTAAACTTTTTGACCATTAACTGCCTTTTAAAGAAAATTAACAGCCACAGAGCCTGAGGATAAATGTACTCGACAACAGGTTTGAAACAATAAGGACACACCTTACATTAATGAAGGGTAGCATAAAAAGGATGTTAACTCGTACTGTAAAGTTTCTTGCTATCTCAGAAAATTTCTTGTTATGTGCGCCAGCGCACATACGAATAATCTGGAACACCTTATCCTACCGACTCTGAACAGCCTAGTTAAATAAGCCTGAACAAGGCGCGACAAAAGAGATTCAAAATTAATTCAGTTCATCGTTTTCCTCCACGACCGCATTCCAGATGAATTAATTAAAGTGATGTCTCTTGACGGCCAGGCTGTCCGTCTCTCAACCCGGCCCTTCCCCTCCGGAGTAGTGGGATGTCTACTTCGGATACAAGGCGTAATTGAGAATCAAATGGCCGTTCTTGGAGAACTTTCTCACCAACTCATTAGCTCAACCCCTAATTGAGTAATCGACTAGAGTTTGGTAGACGAAATAATCCTTGAAAGCTGCGTTTCGCTTTAGGGAGGGATCATGCCATTCAGTACGAGAAATAAAACGCAAGACTTTGAAGCAGAGGCTTTACCACACCTGAACGATCTTTTCCGCACCGCCATCCGCCTTACGGTCAATAAAGCGGAAGCCGAGGATTTGGTGCAGGAAGTTTATTTACAGGCATGGAGGTCTTTCGACCGGTTTGAACTGGGAACCAATTGCCGTGCGTGGTTATTCAAAATTTTGATGAATAAAAATATGAAACGTTCCCGTAAATGGTTTGGGTCCACCAGAGAAAGCAGCGAGATGACCGACCATTTAGCTTACGAAGCGCCGGTTCCAGAGTACCTGAGCGACGAAGAAGTATTGCTGGGTTTGCAGAAAATCCCCGCCCATTACCGTGAGGCGATCCTGCTGACGGATGTTGAGGAGTTTTCTTATCGGGAGTCTGCCGACATTCTGGAGATACCCATCGGCACGATCATGTCGCGGTTAAGCCGGGGTCGGAAATTACTGAGGATGGAGTTGGCGGAGGTTGCCAAGTGCTACGGAATCAGAAATAGCAAAACTTGTGCTCCAAACAGAACGCTAATGAGCACCCCGCGAAGAGAGATAAATCTCTTAAAGCGTACTGGGACATAGCAGGTCGTTGTAACTTATTTGGCTCCTCCCTCTAATTTCCGGCAACACGCCGGACGCAGGGAATATTTAATGCCTTTGCAGAGATATAGGAGCGAAGGGATGTCGGCAAAGTCTTGTCTGTGAATTGGCCGCGTGTATTTCAATTCTGATGGGGCGATGTTCCGCTTAAATTTACGTTAATTCGCAACTGATGTTGAAAGTTTGTAACTTCAGTTCGCTAGAGTCCAGATGCCAGAGCCAACCTGCGCCAAATGCGGTAATCATAGCTTCGAGTTAGTCGAGAGTTCACCGCTCTCTTCCAACTTCAAGTTCTTGTTTCTGCAGTGCGCGCACTGCGGAGGCGTTGCCGGCGTGTTGGACTATCTGAACATCGGCAGCATTTTAACTGAGCAGAACAAACTCCTCAGGAAAATGGCGCGAGCTTTGAACATCGAGATTGAATCTGATTCCTGATCCATCGGCAACAGGTGAGACAAAGCCTGGTTTTAACCTTATAGTTCCAAAGGCTGCTTGGAACGAATTTAACAAGCGTATCAGACAGTATCGGTTTACTGCCGCCGGCGCGGAGAAAATTAGAACTTTCGCCGGGGTTGAACTTTTACTCTCTATGCACCCTTCCGAAAGATTCTTCGAGCCTGTGGCGGTGCGTGATTCACCGCTGCGGATTCGCAGGTAAACGCAATTTTTTTCCAAAAGTGCATGTGAGAAGTTGAAGTTGCCGGGTCGTGCGGGCCTGCTCTCGCAAATTCTGCTATGCACGATAAAAACAACCTATAGACGCACAGGAGCCTATGCACTGCTGGCGAGCATCGCTTCTGTACTAGGCGGCGACGACTAAGGAGAGTCGATATGCCTCACTATGCTCAACTTCCTGAAGAGATTAATTTAACGACGGACAAGGCGGACCACTCGCACGAAAGCACAAACTCGCAAGCCCGACTCCATGAGCGGCAGCTCTTTAACGCGAGGAGAGTAGAAGACCGATATACCTCCAAGCATAAAAACGTTTGTGTCGCTAATGGCAACGGCTACACGAATCATATCAACACGGACGCGCCCGCCTTCTACCCATTGCTCAGTCAATCGCCGCTAATGAATCGGCTGCATGCGTTGATTGAGCGCGTCGCTCCCACGCACAGTTCCGTTTTAATAACGGGCGCGACCGGAACCGGGAAAGAACTCGTGGCGCGCGCCATCCACCGCCAGAGTCCGCGCCAGCACGGCCCCTTCGTCGATATCAACTGCTCCGCTATTCCCGACACCCTCTTTGAAGCGGAACTGTTCGGCCACCAGCGCGGCTCTTTTACAGGCGCGGTCGAAACTCGCCGGGGGCTGTTCGAGGAGGCCACGGGCGGCAGTCTCTTTCTCGATGAGGTGGACGCGCTCAGTCTTCCGTGTCAGGCCAAACTGCTGCGCGTCTTGCAGGAGAATTACGTGCGCCGCATCGGCGGGCGCGAAAACATCCCGGTCAACGTGCGCGTCATCTCGGCCACCAGTCGGGATTTGCAACGGGCGGTCGCGGAAGGCTCGTTTCGCAGCGACTTGCTTTTCCGCCTGCGCGTGATGCCGCTCTATGTGCCGCAACTGCGCGAGCGCGGAGAAGGCGATTTACGGATGTTGGTTGAACACTTTTTGCTCAGGCATGCGGAACGCTACGGTGTGCCGCCGCGCTGGTTCAGCACCGAAGCGCTCGCCGCGCTCGTCGCCCATCACTGGCCCGGCAACGTGCGTGAGCTTGAGAATGCCGTCGCCTATGCCCTCACGGTCGGCATTGATGAAGAATTGGGCATCAGAGATTTGCCGCCGGAAGTGCTCGAAGAAGTCAACGCACAGCCCGACGTGCTTGAGGAATATCTGCGCCAGCATCTATCTTTAGCGGAGATAGAGTATCGTTATATTCTCGCCGTGCTCCACAGTCTCGGCGGGAATCACACCAAAACGGCAACCACGCTTGGGATCGACCTGCGCACGCTCAATCGCAAGCTAAAGACTTACAAAACAGCGCCCGGACGTTGAGCGCCCGCGCTCGAAAGACAGTCGTAAATTTTCTTATGTTCTGGAGGTGAGTATGCAACGATTCCTGAGTTTGACGATTCTGCTGCTTCTTTTCGCCACCGCCGCCTGTCAGAAGGGCGCGAATTCAAGCACCGCCAATCCGCAGACAGCGACCGACTATTACAACCGGGGCGTCGAGCGGCAAAACAAAGGCGACCTGGACGAAGCCGTAGCCGACTACACCAAAGCCATCGAACTCGATCCCAAAAACGTCAGCGCCTACAATAATCGTGGCAATATCAGAGAAGACAAAGGCGATATAAGAAGCGCCGCTGCCGATTACACCCTCGCCGTCGCGATCAACCAGCGCCATCCCACGGCGCTCTATAATCTCGGACACTCCTACCAGATTAGAAAAGATTACGAGGGAGCCATCGCTGCGTACAGCAAGGCTATCGAGGTTAAGCCGGATTACGCGATGGCTTACGCCAACCGGGGGTTGTGCCAACTATACGAAGGCAAAGACGCCGAAGCGCAGAAAGACTTTGACCGCTCGCTGGAGATCAACGCCGGATTGAAAAACTCGCTTGACGGCTACATCGCGAAAGTGAAACAGCAACGCGGCGGGGGTCGTTAAAACGTCGCAATGCTGCCGGGGTGAGGTTAAATTCGCCGTCTGCGTGATTCAACGCGGGCGGCGAATTTGGTTTCTTCAGGTCACAATTAACTTTTCGGCTCAGTTCTGCTTGATGTCATGTTCATAGTAATTCGTCTCTCCCACGAATGATTAGCAATCGTCTCGGCGCAACCTTGTCCGGCGGTTAACAAGTTTGCCCTAGTCAATTTTGTCCGAAGCGCGGGAATTGTAACGTGGCTTTAAGAGGCGGAGCCAGCGGAGTCGGACGCGAGATGTTTCTAACTGTAGCAAAGGCATCAGTTCCAAACGGTGGAACTAAAATTGGCAACGCTGTCGCATATCCGGCATGCGAGTTGCTCTGATGATATAGCATCACAACTTAGAGAATGCGGGTGGCTCTTCGCGCTACAAATGCGTTACACAGGCAAAAGCAAAATCTTTTGCGCGACATTAACTGTCCAAACGGCGCGGGCGGCACTAAGCGGCTATTTGCGTTCATTCACTTGAACAATTGTAAGCCCCGGCATCATCGGTAAATGACGCCGGGGCTTTGCTGAGAACACATCCACTCTCGCATCTTTGCGCTAGAGAATGCATCGCTTGAGCAGCGCGCATTTTAGCGCAAACGCGGCGGGTGGCTCAACCCTGAAAATTCAGGAAACACAGGAGACACACCTTATGCGCCGCAGAAGACACATTGCGCTCAGTTCACTGGCGTTCCTGCTAGTGGCGAGCATGATCACCACCACGTTTACTTTCGATCCGCCGGTCGTGAAGGCCGCCGACCACCGCGACTCAACCATGAATGATGCGAGACCCGAAGGCGACATGCCCGACGTTTTCGCTCACCTCAACCCGAACGATCCCACGAAGCTTGTCCTGTCCGTGGATGTCAACCCGTTCTCTAATCCGAGCGAACTGCAAAGCTATCGTTTCGCGGGGGATTATCTCTACCAGATCAAGATTGACAACAACGGCGACTACGTCCCGGACTTCACCCTCCAGTTGACCGTTGAGACGGGCGCGCAGCAGCCCTATAAGATGAGATTTGGAAGGGCCAACAACCCGCGCACTTCGCGACTCTCACCCGTCGAGGACACGATCATCAATGTGGAGCCTATCTGCGAGGCGTTGGTCTATCACGGTGCGGTGAATGAAGATAATCTTCCCGCCGGCGTGCCGACGCCCCTCCCGGAAGTCGGCACGGTGCCGGAGCCCGGAGCGAGTCCGGTGCCCACGCCCAACACGGAGCCGAATGGCGGTCGTTCGCCCGTCATCGGACGCGACGGCACGCGCTGTTTCGTCGGGATTCGTGATGATCCATTCGTCACCGATGTCGCACAGGCTACTTTCCGCATCGCTCTGAACCCGAACCCGACCCGCAACTTCCGCAATCACGAACAGGACATCTTCCGCAACTTCAGAAACGAAAGCAACCCGTTCGGAGATAATCGCGGTCGTCCGTTGGATGAACTCGACGGTCCCAACAGCGGACTCGACGGCTTCGGCGGCTTCAACGTTTCGGTGATGGCAGCTGAAATTCCGGTCGCGTGGGTCTTACCGGGGCAAACGGGCAATCCCGGCATGGGACCGGCACCCGTTGATGTCTTAGACGTTGATGGCGACGGCGACAGGACCGAAGGATTCGTTGATACCTTCGACGTTGACGGCGACGGCAATACGACGGAGACGGTGGCAAACACGGTTCCCGCCTGCCCCAAGTGTATCAACGTGTGGGCGACGACCAGCATCGCCAAGAGCGATAATGGCAATGAGCGTATCGTGGCAAAGCAGGGAGCACCCGGCAATGAGTCGACCGTTTTCCAGCAGTTTGAACGCGACGGCAACCAGTTGACGAACACCGTCTGGATCTGGTCGCAACCGCCCACCAACACGCCCGACCAATTCCCGGCGCTGACGGACGGAGCCATCAAGAACTTCTTCAACCAGTTGGGACCCGAGCACGACGTCGAAAACTTCGCTTACCTCATCCCGGATGCTCTGGTCGCCAATGTCGCGGCATCAGCCGGAAACAACATCCAACTCCGCAGGTCGGTTCTCGCATCAGGCGGTTTTCTTTCTCCGCCGAACGGTGTGCCGTACTTCCTCGATCAATTGGCGCCTCCGTTTGACGCGATTCGGAATGCGAACATAGATAAGCGCTTGGTCCAGCGGCTGGTTCTGCCGGATGTCCTGCGTCTCGACCTGGGTCGCGCGTCATCCGTCTCACCGGCGCTGCCCGGCGCGGCGGCTTCCGGCAACGGCGGTAACGACCTCGGCGCGCTCCAGTTCGGATTGCAAAACGGTCGCCGTACGGCGGACGACGCGACGGACATTATCCTGCGCCTGGGACGTGAGTTGGCTGACGTGTCGTACACGCCGGCTGAGGAACTGGACCCGGCCCGTCACGCCCTGCGCTGCCGGTCAGCGATGTTCCCGGCAACGCCGCCGAGCACTTGCTCGGACGCCCGCGTCAGCGCGGTGCTGCAAGGCACGGACTTTATCGAGCCGGACGGCTTGCCGAACACCTCGCTCGCCTCTATCAGTCTCCCCATCTTCGGGGCGATCAACGATGTGGCGACGAGCGGAAATGACCGCTTCTTAAACAGGGGCTTCCCGTTCTTCGCCTCGCAACATCCGACACCGGGCGAACTCAACGAGAACACGACCGGCTTCCCGCGCGCCAGCGATCCGGCGATCATCGTCTTCGGCGGTGTTCCCAACGACGGACCGGGAGACCGATAAAACCACCTCGGACGTTATTAAGCGTCCTGAATCAATCACTCACGGGAAGGGCTTCCATGAAGCCCTTCCCCTTTTTCCCATCAAGACCGGTAATCATGAAAAAGCTGCTACTCACTATGCTCGCGGTGGCGTTGCTCGTCTCCTTCGCCGGAGCGGCCTACTTGATCGCTCCCCGGCAAGTGAAAGAGCGAATCGGCGGAGCGACAAATTCGCCCGAAACTTCGGTGCGGGCGAATGGAGCAGCGTCACGAACGCCGGAAGACCTGAAAGTTCTGTTCCACGAAACGCGCATCGCCAATCAACCGAATGACGCGCAAGCACATCGCTTGCTGGCTCATGCACTCGTCAGCCGCGCCGAGTCAACGGGCGACCCTGCCGACTACGACCGCTCATGGGCGGAACTCGATCAAGCCGAACAACTCGAACCCCGCAGTCTCATCACAATTCTCTTCAGAGCCAAGCTGCTGCTCTCGCGCCACCGCTTCGCTCAGGCTCGCGACGTGGCCGGGCAAGGATTGCAGAAGGATGCGGACGATGTCGCGCTCATCGGACTCAGTTCCGATACGGCAGTAGCCATGGGAGACTTCAAGGCCGCCGAAGCGCACCTTCAACGCCTTCTCGTCCTCGCGCCGGATTCGCCGGACACCTGGTCGAAGATGTCCTACCTTGCGGAGATGCGCGGGAATCTCGACGAAGCCGCCGCCTTGATGGAGAAGGCGCTCGCAGCCGGTTACAAAAAAGATGTTAAATACGAGAGCCTCGCCTGGCTTCACACCATTTTGGGCGAACTCGAAGCCAAGCGCGGCAAACTCGATGTTGCCCGCGAGCATTACACGGTAGCCTTGAAGAAAGCGCCCGATTATCGCCTCGCCGTTGAGTTCACTGCCGATCTCGATATGTGGCGGGGCAACCAAAAGGCATCGGAGGAAGGCTATCGTCATCTGCTCTCGCGCCGCTTCGACCCCAAGATTCAACTCCGGCTCGCCGACCTGGTTGAGCGGCGCGGGGATAGGGATGGGGCCGCCCGCCTGCGCGACGAGAGTTTGCAATTCTTTGAGCGCGTCGTCTCCGGCGGCAACGAAGGCTACCTGCGCGAACTGGCACGGCTCGATCTGGCGGCGGGACGTTACGAGCGCGCGGCGGAACTGGCGGCGCGCGATGTCGCCCTGCGCCCGACGGCGGAAAGCCACATGCTTTATACGAGTGTTCTGAAAAAAGCGGAAGCGGCGGGCGTGCCGCTCCAACCCGGCGGGAATAAATAGAGCAGTCGCGGTGATTCTAAAAGTAAATTAACCCGTAGCAAGTTCAATCCGTAGCGAACGCTGTGCAGGCGGTGTGTTTTCCGAAGTCATCATTAAGGAGTTTTATGAAGGGTATTCGCCCAGCCTCGTCTCGCCGCCGCGCAAATGTCTCGCTGCTCCTCGCTGTCATGCTGACCGTCGGCCTGGCGGGCGCGGCCATCGCGCACCCGCTCGGAAATTTCACCATCAACCATTTCTCTCGCATTGAGATCGGCGATGAACAAATTCGCGTCCGCTATGTGGTTGATATGGCGGAAATCCCCACGCTTCAGGAATTGCAGACGATGAACGAGAGCGCGGACGGCTCCCCGACGAACGCGGAGCTAAACGCTTATCTTGAGCGCATCGTCCCGCAGTATGCCGCCGGATTGCGCGTCACCGTTGACGGAAAATTGATTCCGCTGCAACCGGCAACAAAGATGATCTCGACGCCGACGGGCGACGGTGGGCTGCCGAATCTGCGCGTCGAGTGCGACTTTACGGGCGTGCTGCCCGCCGGACTCGCCAACGCCGCGCACCGGCTCCGCTTTGAAGACGCGAATCACCGTGATCGAATCGGCTGGCATGAAATCGTCGCCGCTCCGGCTGAAGGAATCTCCGTTTTCAATACCTCCGCTTTCGCCGACGGGGTGACGAATGAACTCAGAAGTTATCCGCAGGATTTAACCGCCGCGCCGCTCGATGAGCGCGTCGCCGAACTACAGTTCGCCGCAGGAACCGCCCCTGCTGGTGCGCGCCCGATTCGCACGCGCGATATTCGGTTCGCCGCGCAACCGAACGCGAATGCTTTGCGGGGCGGAGAAACATCGCGAGATGGCGAGAATCGCGCGGCGGCAAAACCGCGTGATCGGTTCACCGAGTTGATCGGCGTGGAGCAGTTGACGTGGCCGGTCGCGCTCCTTGGCTTGCTTGTCGCCGCTTTTCTCGGCGGCGTGCATTCCTTCTCGCCCGGTCACGGCAAAACCGTCGTCGGCGCATACCTCGTCGGCTCGCGCGGCACGGCGAAACATGCCGCTTTTCTAGGCGCAACCGTCACCATCACGCACACGCTCGGCGTCTTCGCCCTCGGCCTCGTGACACTCTTCGCCTCGCAATACATCGTCCCCGAACGTCTCCTGCCGATCCTCAGTCTCGTCTCCGGGGCGATAGTTCTGGTCATCGGCCTGAGCCTCTTCGTCAAACGCCTGCGCTCGGTGCTCGGCGCTCAAGCGAACCCGCTTCAAGGCCACTCTCACGCGCATGACGGGCACACGCATGATGGACACACGCACGACCGCTCACCCCACGACCATGCGCATGATCACTCACACGACCATGCGCACGATCACTCACACGCTCAACACGAGGCGCATGACCATCACGGCGACGCGCACGGCGAGCATACGCATTCGCACGGCGGCAGCACGCACTCGCATCTCCCGCCGGGAGCCGACGGCTCGCCCGTGACGTGGCGCAGCCTGCTCGCGCTCGGCATCTCCGGCGGACTCGTGCCCTGCCCGTCCGCGCTCGTCGTGCTGCTCTCGGCCATTGCCCTGCATCGCGTGGCCTACGGGCTGCTGCTCGTGACGGCGTTCAGCTTCGGGCTGGCGGCGACGCTGATGGTCATCGGCCTCGCCTTCGTGTATGCCGGGCGGTGGATGAAAAATCGTGCGGGCGGCAGAGGCGGCGAGCGTCTCCAAGCGTGGGCGCGCGTGGTGCCGACGGCCAGCGCTTTCGTCATCATGTGTGTCGGCGCGGCGATCTGCTACGAGGCATTGACGCAGTTCGGCATGGTCTCGCTCTCCGCCCTTCGTCTCGGCGAATTGTTCGCAAACTTGGAAACGCCGACGAGTTCGCTCTCAACCGCCGGAGTGCTGGTCTTCGGGTTCGGATTAGGGCTCAAGCACGCGGTCGAAGCCGACCATCTGGCGGCGGTCTCAACGATTGTCAGCGAGCGCAAGAGCATCTTGAGTTCGTCGCTCGTCGGCGGGTTATGGGGCATCGGCCACACCATCTCTCTGTTCGTCGTCGGCGTCATCGTCATTCTGCTCCATGTGAAGATCAGCGAGCGGGTGGCGCAGGGGCTTGAGTTCGGTGTCGCGCTGATGCTCGTCGCGCTCGGCATCAATGCCCTTAATAAACTCAGCAGCGGCGGCAAACTGCACGCGCACCGCCACGAACATGGCGACCATTTGCATGTGCATCCGCATCTGCATGACGGAGCGCCCGAACCACACCGCAGCACGCACCACGGCCTGCGCCTTGGCAAGCGACCGCTGCTCATCGGCATGGTTCACGGGCTGGCGGGCAGCGCGGCGCTGATGCTCCTGGTGCTCTCGACCATCTCCGCGCCGCTCGTCGGTCTCGTCTACATCGTCATCTTCGGCATCGGCTCAATCGGCGGCATGATGTTGATGAGCGCGCTCGTCGGGTTGCCGCTCCGGCTGGCGGCCAACAGTTCCGCTCGCGCCAACGTCGCGATGCGCGGTCTGGCGGGGCTGTTTAGTCTCTGCTTCGGGTTATTCATGGTCTATGAGATCGGCTTCGTCGGAAATCTCTTTCGCTGATCGGGCATCCGATTCAGCCGCAGGAGTAATTTACAGGGGCAAGTGTCGGACTAATAAAATTTGAAAACGGGAGAATTTCGCAATGGAAGAACACGAGCACACGCATATCCACGAGGAGACCAAGCACTCGCACCAGCACTCGCATGACGACCCCGCGCACGCGCATTCGCATCCGGGCGGCGAAACGACACACACACATGAGCACGAGCACCCCGCCACGACCCATTCACATGAGCATGAGTCGGGCGAACATCATCAGCATAACGATGCCGAGGAAAAGTCATGAGGCCAGAGCTGTTCATTAAAGTCATGAGGCCGGAATCGTTCATCGCTGTACCGGCGGCCACAACCTATTTCAATAGCCGCCTCCCATTTATTTTTCTTTGTGCGGGCGTGCTACGATTACAGAAATCGTATACATCCAGTCGGCGCGGCGAGCACCCACTTGTCCTCCGGCCATCACGAGCACGAACTTGAAAATTTCACCTGCTGCTCAAGCGATGCATTCTCTCGCAAGGAATAAGGCGAAGCGAATGCGGCTGATGGGGACACCTCGCCCGTCGTTTACCGGCGACGGGCGAGGCTTCACCGAAATCATTTCAACTATCGACCGCGGTCGGAGCAAACAATGAGCGACTTGATACGGTTCGGCGTCAGCATCGAGGATGACTTGCTGGAGAACTTTGACGAGTTGGTGGCCGAGCGCGGCTATGCGACTCGCTCCGAAGCTCTGCGCGATCTGATCCGCGATGCGCTCGTCGGGGCGCGGCTCGAAAAGCAACAAAAAGCGGTGGAGGTTTTAGGCAGTCTCACCCTCGTTTACGACCATCACGCTCGCGAACTCGCCGAGCAGATGGCCGAGGTGCAGCATAGTCGGCCTCGCATGATCGTTTCGGTGCTGCACGTCCATGTCAGCCACGATGATTGTATGGAGGTCATCGTCCTGCGCGGTCAATACAGCGAAGTGCGGACGATGGCGGATGCGCTCCTGAGCCTGAAGGGCGTCAAGCACGGCAAACTCTTCGTCACCCTGCCTACACAAGCGATAGCCGGGCGCAAGAGCGCCGCAGTTTCTTCATCTCATACTCATAAGCATCAACACACGCGCGAGAAACCGTCTGTGCAACGGCGCTCGGACAAAGTTAAACAAGGGGCATGAAATTCCGGCAGTAGCGCCATTTTCATCTCGTAGCACTTTCGGGCGCGTTCGTGTTACGAAATGCCTGTTCGTAACATCATCGTCACGCCGCATCCTTAACCGGCAGCAAGTTGTCCGCACTGAGAAAGAGGCCCTAACCATGAATAAAGTATCAGTAGTCGTCTTCGCCCTGATGCTGCTCATTTGTCCGGAAGTGGGGGCGCGGTCAGCGATGAGCATTTCATCAATCGCGACGACCGATACCCTCGCCGCCCCTGCTCAACAGGGAAGCGATACGCGAACAATCTCCGGGACAATCATCTCGCAGCAAGATGAGTTGGTGCCGGGGGTGACGGTCGTCGCGCGTTTTCGTTCGGGCGAGCGGCGGGCGACCAGCGACGAAGGGGGTAACTTTCGCCTCGTGGTTCCGAACGAACCGGTGACGTTGACGTTTGCAGGGAAGAATGTGACTCCGTCCGAAAGGATCATCACTCCCGGCGAAGCGACGGAGAATTTGCAAATCAAAATCGACTTGGCCGCGGCGGGGATTAACGAGAGTGTCGTGATCGTCGGGACCGCGCTCGAACCCGGCATCGAACGACGCGATGACACAGTTTACAAGAACACCCTCTTTGCCAGAGACGACCAAATCCTGTTCACGCTCAACGCCGGGATCAACGCCGGGCAGCACGAGGGCGGCGGCAAGTCTTTGGAGGTGCGCCGCTTCGGTTTCAACCTCGACCACGGCGGCTTGAACGGCGGCCTCAAGATTCTTGTGGACGACGTGCAGCAGAACCAGTCAACGCAGGGACACGGGCAAGGCTACCTCGGCCAACTGAAAAGCCTGTCGCCCGAACTCGTCGAAGGAGTTGACATCATCAACGGCCCGTTCAGCGCGCAGTACGGCGACTTCTCCGGTCTCGGCGTCGTCCACATCCGCCAGCGCGAGTCCTTGCTTAATCCGCTCACGTTGCGGTTTCAGGGCGGCTCCTTCAACACCTTCAGGACGTTCCTCGCTTACAGTCCCACATTGAAAAATGCCGATTCCTTCATCGCCTACGAAGGCTCGACCACTGACGGGCCTTTCCTCAACCCGCTGCGCTATCGCCGCGATAACCTGACCGGCAACTACACCAGGCGTCTCGGCGACGGGGAAGCGTTGGGCTTCAAATTCAACGCCGGTCGCAACAATTTCTTCGCTTCAGGTCAGATTCCTTTGGACGAAGTGGCGGCGGGGCAACTCGACCGTTTCGGTTTCCTCGACCCGTTCAATGGCGGTCGCATCCGCACCGGCGTTTTCAGCAGTTATTACCGTAAGGAGGGAGCAGCGGGCAACACCTTCAAGATCGACGGCTTCGTATCGCGCTCGCTCTTCGATCTGTGGTCTAACTTCACGAACTTCCTCGATGACGACCTGACCGTGTTTGACGAAAACGGCGACGGCTTTGACGACGACGACCCGACCGACCGACCCGGACTCATCGGCGACGAAATCCAGCAGCACGATTCGCGCTTGCAGCAGGGCGCAAACGTTCAGTATCTGCACCCTTTCAAGCTGTTCGGAGGGCAGGCGCTCTTAAACGTCGGCGGCAATTTCCTCGCGAGTCAAATCAACGTCGGACTCTCTCGCTCGATTGAACGACGACCCCTGAGCGCCGTCACACAGGCGAAGGCGAACGTGACCAACCTCGGCGGTTACATCCAGCAGAGTCTTAACCTCTTTGACGGTCACGTTCGGGTCGAAGGCGGGTTGCGCTACGACTACTTCCGCTTCGCTGCCGACGGGTTCAACGTCTCCAGAGTGGCGGGCGGGTTCGACCCGGCCTTCGGCGGCACGAGAGGCACATCGCGCTTCCAACCCAAAGCCGCCATCTCCTACACCCCGGCGGATAAAGTTCCGGTCACCGTCTATTTCAACTACGGGCGCGGCATCGCCAGCCAGGACGCGCGCGGCGTCGTCGGCGGCTTCATCTCGGATGAGCAGGGCGCGACGGGCTCGCCCGCGCCGAATAGCCCCGGCATCAGTTCTGGCCCGCCCGTCTCGACCACCGACTTCTATCAACTCGGCACTTCGCACAACACGAAGCGCATCTCGGTCAGCACCGACCTCTTTCTGATCGACCAATCGAATCAACAAGTCTACATTGCCGACGACGGCAGCATCGAGTTCGCCGGGCCGAGCCGCACTTACGGCGGCGAACTGAAATTTTCCGTCGCGCTGCTGCGCCACCTCTCTGTTAGTGGTGGGCTAACTCGCGTCGGCAACTCTTTCTTTCGCGCCACCAATCCGCGCGTCTACGTTGACAGCGCGCCCCACACGGTCGGCAACGGCTCAATCACGCTCTCGAACCTCGGCGGCTTCAACGGCTCGCTCCGCTATCGCTACATCAGCAATTACCGGCTCGACGGCGAAGACGCGACGATCCGCGCCTCCGGTCACGACGTGGTTGATTTGAGCGTGAGTCGCCGATTCAAACGCTGGATCGAGCTCAATCTCAATATCGATAACCTTTTCAACAAACGCTACTTCGAGACGCAGAACTTCTACGAGTCGCGGACAAGACCCGGCGACCCCGTCCTCTCCCGCATCCACGCCACGCCCGGCTATTCTAGGGGCGTGACAACGGGAATCACTTTCCGTTTCGGGGGAGAGAAATGACGCACACAGCGAGTATGACCGCACCGCGCGGGGAATAAATGTCGTCCGAGTCGGGATTATAAAAGCAGACGCTACTGTCAAAAAAATAAATTGTGACTGTTTGCTGTGGTCACTCACTTTGCTGTGGTCACTCACTCAAACTGTTTAAGGTGAGTTGAGTTTACCAAGCTGACTCCCCGAAGTGTGTCCGCCTAAGAGGGTGTTTGGAAATTCAAGGGTTGAACGTAAGTTCAACAACTTACGGGATTGAGAGTCGAACATATAGTCTGTCCTGACCTCACCGATGCCCGTAAGTGCTTTGAAATCAGCGCGGCTGGTTCAGCTTCTTTAATTTCCAAACACCCTCTAAGAGGGCGAGCACGCGGCTATCGGGGAGTCGGCGTTTTGTAAATTACAACATCCCTATAGCAGTCCCAACCCATAACGACAACTCTAAGGAGAAGTTCATGAAGAAATTGAAAGCCTCTACCGCCGGGACGGGCACAGCGGTAAATCGCCGTCTAAGTAAGATCGGAACGCTCGCTGTCACCGCATGTCTGTTACTTAACCTCATCATTGCGCCGTCGTCCGCCATTGCCTCCAGCCACCGGGAGGCCCCGTTCATTTCGGAAGACCCGGCGGCGGACAACACGGATGTCTACGCCTTCGTCAGCTATGAGCCGGGGCGCGAGAACTTTGTCACGATCATCGGCAACTGGGTTCCGCTACAGGAGCCTTCCAATGGTCCTAACTTTTTCAAACTCTCCGACTTCGTCAACTATGACCTGCTCATTGACGTGGACGGGGATGCGCGTCCCGATCTTATCTACCGCTTCGATTTCATCACTAGGACTGTCGACCCCGGCACATACCTATACGCTACCGGCGTGATCGGTCCGCCGCCGAATCCGGCTGACCCGTCGTCGCAGTATGTCAATTTGAACCAACCGCAGAGCTATACGCTCAGGGAGTTCAGAGGGGGAAATGACCCGAACACCAGCGGCGATCAATCCGGTCGCGGCGGGAATGTCCTGCTGTCGGACGTGCGGACAGCGCCCTACCGACCCGGCCCGAAGACGCTCCTCCCTAATACGTCGCCTACCACGGGGCTGCCCGGCGCGGTTCGCGGAGATACCAGCGTCGCGTACCAGAACCTAGCTCAGATGGCGGTTCATACTATCCCTAATGCCGGCGGCGCGCGTGCCTTCGTAGGTCCGCGAGATGAGGGCTTCTTCGTCGATCTCGGAACATCGTTTGATCGAATCAACCCGCGTTCACCGGGAGCGGACGGAACCGACGGGTTCAACGTCTCCGCCCTCGCGGTCGAGATTCCGAAGTCGCGCTTACGCGCCGCAGGTGACACTGACGGGATCATCGGCGTGTGGGCTGCTTCCAGCCGGGTGAGATTCCCGGTGTGCCACACTCAAAACGGCAAGCCGGGCACAACCCCGACCATCGGCAATCAGAACACTCCATGCAGTGTCATCTCAAAGACCAATGGCACGGGCACGCAGGTCTCTCGCCAGGCAAACCCGCTGTTCAGCGAGTTTCTCAACCCGATCCGGGCGAAGGACTTCTATAACGCCACTCGACCGAAAGACGATGAACTCAACATCTCTCCGTATATCCTCAACCCGGCCACCACTCAGGGGCCGAACACGCTCGTGCAGCAGTTGAGAGATTTCACGCAGTGTACGGATACGGTGAACCGTAATGATCAAATAGCTTCGTGGATGTTGGGCTACCCGCCCGGCGTGGTGAACGGCTTCCCCGGCAACCGTGAGACACAGACGACGCGCCCGGCCATCGCCGACTTGATGCGGCTGAACTACACCATCGACCCGACGCCGGGTGGGGGAAACCCGTTGGGCGTGTTGGCAGGTGATTTTGCCGGTATGCCGAACGGACGCCGTGTGCCGGACGATTCGGTTGACATCCTGCTCAAGCTTTGGGGCGGAGCGATTCAGAATAGGTTTGGAGGAACACCTTGCGCGCGGGCGATGGCGCTATCGGATAACGTAGCCGGCAACGACGTGCCATTCCTAAACGAATTCCCATACCTCGGACTACCGCAGGAGGGGTTCAGCCACCGGCACAGGCATGAGGACCCGGTTGCGCCGACTCCCTAGTCTTCGCAAAGATAGGAACGGTGCTGAAAATGTCTTGTCAGGTTGACGACGAATCGGTTGTTTCAGCCCCCGGATGTCGAAGGTAGCTATGCCAAGTTTGCCGGGGACGATTGGGGCTGAAACAACTTTGACCTGACCGCGCATGTCGGGGTTGAGTCCGTCTGCGACTCAACCCCGGCGTTTAATAATTTTGCTTGAGGTGCAGTTGTGAAAGACATACGCAACAAACTTTTAATCATCACCGGAATAGTTCTCGGCGTGTTCGCCGTCGTCGCGGGCATTCGAGCCGTGTCGAACCGCGCTCCCTGGCTGGAAACTGCGCGCCAAAAGTCTATCGCCGTCACCGCCCGCCCGACGGCCTCTGACCGGCAAATTCTTGCGGCACAGGATGAAATAGCGCGTGCGCCTCATGCTTCGAGTGGATACAACTTGCTGTGCGCCGCCTATCTGAAGAAGGCGCGCGAGACCGGAGACTTCGCCTTCAACGCGAAAGCCGAAGCGGCGCTGAACCGGTCGCTCGAATTGACGGCCTCCGAAGACAATTACGACGCGCTCAAGTTAAAGAGCGCGTTGCTGCTC
>JBPCIP010000140.1:0-7093 GCA_051006195.1 Pyrinomonadaceae bacterium | reverse complement strand
CAGCCGTCGTGGGACTGATTCAGTTTGCCACAATCGTCGGCTAGCAGGCTGACTTGGGAGAAGTGTGCCTACTCATCGGTAGGTCAAGCGAAGCTCAACTCTTTTACACTTTGTCGGAACATCTATTTAGTATTAACTGTACGAGATGTTTCTTATCACGGAGTAATGTGATTATGAAGATAGAACTCCAAACTGACTCTGTTGGGCAATATATTGCAGAAGTAGTTCATCAAAAGTACGGCAAGATTCATAAAACTGAGCCATGTCCTAATCGCAAGCGTGCGCTAGAATCTGCACAGGCGTGGGTGCATTGGTTTGAGAACGTGTCGAACGGCACTGTAGAAAGTATTTATTATATTCTTGCCGTGCCAGAAACTTGGCCGGGTCCTCCGCCCGGGGCACATCGTTATTCTGGGCTACACGTCAAAATTGGTGTGGCTAAAAATGTGCAGAAGAGGGTGCAAAATCTTCAAACAGGAACTTCAGGGAAGTTAATTGTTCATGCGCTTGAGCCTGGGTCCTTCAGTGTTGAGAAGCTAAGACACAAGCAGTTTGAGTCTGACCGACGGCAAGGTGAATGGTTTGCGTGTTCCCCTACCCTGACTAAGCACATATTTTCGACTTGGTCGCGGTATAACGCTCTTCCGCCTGATCATCAGGTAGAGGTTATGGCATTACAGGATCGAATCGATATTCTAAAGGAAGTTAGAAATATCTTTAGTGCGCCGCCCGATATGATAAATCCATCACTACATGAAAGCTGGCATGGAAATGTTTTTGTAGACCTTGTTTACGCTAGTAGACGGAATAGATAAGTTCTGGTAGCTGTCAAATCAATGAGCCGTATAAGCGTGTAGCTTAATCTACAGACAGCCTGAGAAGTTTGTTTGAAAGTCAACACTTGCGGCATCGATTTCACCGGCGCGAAGGGGCGGGCAAATGGGTATAATCGAACCTTCGACGAGACGCTATTGCCGTCGCCGAACGTTGGGAGATTTAGCTGTGGCGGGGATTAAAGTTAACCACTATGTTACACAAGATAGGTTTTTCGGGCTCTGCCCGCTGATGTGCGGAAAGGCTGTGCCTTTCCGTCAGGCATATTCATCTAGCGTTGAGGCTGCGCCTCAACGCGGGCGGCGTAGCCGCCGGATATTTCTTCAATGGCAACCGGAAAGGCACAGCCTTTCCGCATATCAGGCGGCACAGCCGCAATTCTGCGTAACATCAGTTAATCGGTCGGCTTGCAAATGAGGTTCGCGTGAGATGAGTACAACACTTTCAGAGATACTTCAGTTGAGCATCGCGGAGCGCATTCAACTGGCGGAAGATATTTGGGATAGCGTGGCGGCTGTGCCTGAAGCGGTCGTGTTCACGGATGAACAGCGTGAGGAATTGGATAGGCGTCTGGCAGCTTACGCGCAGAATCCTGAGGAGGGCATTGCTTGGCATGAATTGAAGGAAAAGGTGCGTCGGCAGGCATGACGTATGAGGTCATAGTCCGTCCTGAAGCTGCGCTCGAAGTTGACGAGGCATGCAGTTGGTATGAGGAGCGGAGCGAAGGGTTGGGGCTTGAGTTTCTGCGTGTGGCTGATGCGTGTCTCTCATCCGTGCAGCGGAACCCGGCGGCTTACCCTGTCGTGCATGAACGAATTCATCGCGCCTTGTTGCGGAAATTTCCTTACGCCCTCTTTATATCTGGTAAATGAAAGCAGAATCGTGGTTGTCGCCTGCTTCCACATCCGGCGCAGTCCGGCAGATTGGCAAAGACGTGTATAACTAACAGCCGCCGTTGAAAGATTAATTATCGGAGTGGTGAGTTAGAATACGATAGTTTCGTAATTAAGCCAGTAAGAAACAGCCTGGGACAGGGATTATCAAGCCAGTGGACGAGACGAAATTTCCGCCGACATTTAAGGGGAGGCAGTATGAGTTGCGGGCGATGGGGTTGCGCGATTTCGCGGGCCTGCGTCGTGACGACGAGGCGTTAGACCCGTTTGCGCTGGCGTATTTCGCGAAGTTGATGGTGATCGGGTTCGAGCAGGTTAAGGGGTTGTCGGAGCAGACGCGGGAGCATTTGTTGGGGGTGGGTTCGGATGCGTGGTCGGGCGGGACGTGTTCGCGCCCGTTGCCGAATGGGTGGCGGTTGGTGCTGTTGAATCCAAAACACGGGCAGCAGCGCAACAACGCGACGTTGATGGAGGAGGTCTGCCACGTCTTCCTCGGACACAAGGCGAACCGGCTTTCCATCGTGGCGCAGAACAAGCAGGGGAAGACCGTGGCGCGCGATTATAACGAGGCGGACGAGGAAGCGGCTTATGCAGTGGGCGCGGCGGCGCTCGTGCCTTACGGCGCGCTCAGCCAATTCGTGCGCGCGGGGAAGACTTCGACTGAGATCGCACGGCGTTTCAACGTGAGCCGCGAGTTGGTCGAGTACCGCATGAAGGTGTCGCGTCTGTGGGGCGGATATCGCGAGCGGCACGCGGAAGAAGTCGAGGCACGCTACGCGGCGCGTCAGGCTTACGCGAACAATAACGGACATGGCCGCTGAAGAGTCGCCGCCGCCGACACAGCGCGAACGCCTGCTGAACTTGCGTGATGAAGTCAAGCGCGCCATTGATTACCGCTCTTTCTACTTACGCCACTGCCCGAACGCACGTCAATCGGGCGGGCGGCTGCACACGCACTGCCCCATCCCTTCACACCATCATAGCGGCACCGGCCATCAAAGCCTCTCCATCGATCTCGCGCGCGGCCTCTTCCATTGCTTCTCGCGCTCTGAGGGCGGCGACTGCATCAGGTTCTATGAATTGATGCATGCGGTGAAGTTCAGCCGCGCCGTGCGCGAGTTGGCGCGCGATGTCGGGTTGCTGGCGGGAAAGCAGCGGCGCGGTTCGCTCGCGCTCTGCGCCGCGCCTGATGAGAACGAGGCAGAAACGGCGAAGGAGGGGAAGGAGGATGAGCCGCTCGCACAGGATCGCATCAGCGCGATCTGTGAAACTTTTCTTTCCGCCTGTCTGACGGAAGATCAGTCGGAGGGTCGCAACTATCTGGCGCGGCGGGGCATTGATGCTGAGACGATGCGGCGCGCGGGCGTCGTCTATTTTCCGCGCCGCGCTTATCGCCGGATGATGCGCCGAATGCGCGAGGCTTTTCCGTTGGAAGAATTGCGGCGGAGCGGTTTGTTCAACGCGCGGGAGCACCTGGCATTTTATCGTCATCGCCTGTTGTTCCCGTTTCGCCTCGAAGGGCGCGCGGTCTACGTGCAGGCGCGCACGACGGCGGCGAGCGTCAAACCGCGTTGGCACAATTTGAGAGGCGGCGTGCCTTCGCTCTACAATGTGGATGTTTTGCACAACCTCGCGAGCGAAAGCATCGTCTATCTCGTCGAAGGTTTGACGGATACGCTGACGCTCATGGCGCACAACTTTGTGGCGGTCGGACTGGCCGGCGCGGGTGGCTTCAAAGAGGAATGGCTCGCACCGTTAGGCCGTTTCCGCGTCGTCTCCGTGCTCGACCCGGATGCGGCGGGCGAACGCGCCGCCGCACGCTACGAAGAACTCTTCGCCTCGCGCGGCCTGCGCCTCGCGCGCCTCAGGCTGCCCTCGGATGTCAACGATTTCTTCCGGCATCATCCGGCATCGGCTTTGGAATTTGCGTTGCTGACGGAAGCTGCGCTGGAAAAACACGGATGAAAAGAATACTGACCGCTATTCGTGATCAATTATCCACGGTATTTACCCGCGTGAATATCCGGTCGGAGATAGCATCTAACATCGGACGATTTGGCTTCTGCTTCGCGCTGCTGCCTGCATCCTTTATAATCAAATGATGCATTTAGCGTCGCCTCGCCTCATGGGCTTTTGCGAAAATCGGTGAATGGCCTTTGCTATGACGGAACAGATCAAAGATGCGGCGACGGCAGAGTTGACGGAAACGAAATTAACGGTCGTCGATAAGCTGCGCCTCCTGCTCGACATCACGAAGAAGATCAGCCGCTCGCTCGACGTGGATGAAGTCCTCGAACTCGTGATGGACACGCTCGCCTCGCTCATTCCCTACGATGCGGCGGGTATCTACGTCATCGAGTGCGAGCGTCAGGCGAATGAAGCGGGCGAAGTTTGTCGCGGCGCGCTGAAAGGTTTTACCACTACTGCGGTGCGCGGTTATGCCATCGACGAGTTGACCGACCTTCATCTCAAGGTCGGCGAGGGAATACTTGGGTACGCCGCGCAGACGGGCGAACCGGTCATCGTGCAGGACGTGAGCCTTGATCCGCGCTACGTCAATGCGCGCCGCGAAACCTGCTCGGAGATGGTCGCGCCGATCATCTCAAACGACGAAGTGATCGGCGTCTTCGACCTGGAAAGCGATCAAAAAAATGCGTACACCGAGGACGATCTGGAAATCCTCATGCTGCTCGCCTCGCAGGTGGCGATCATCATCGAGAAAGCGATGCTCCACGAGCAGGCAGTGGAAAAGAAACGCTTGCAGGCGCAACTTGAAGTCGCCCGCCACGTCCAACTCGAACTGCTGCCCTCGCGCGACCCGCAACTCGAAGGCTTCGACATCAGCGCATATAACTTCTCGACCGAAGAAGTTTCCGGCGACTACTACGATTTCGTCAGTCTCTACGAAGATCATCTCGGCATCGTCATCGCCGACGTGTCAGGCAAGGGCGTGCCCGCCGCGCTCCTGATGGCGTTTCTGCGCGCGAGTCTTCGTGCCGCCATTCACATCGGATACGCGCCGAACATCTCGATGTCGAAGGTCAATTATCTGCTGTGGGAGTCAATTGAGACGAACCAGTTTGTGACGGCCTTCTACGGCGCGCTCGATGCGACGAACAGGACGCTCGCCTACGCCAACGCCGGCCACAACCCGCCGCTCCTGATGGACGCCGAAGGCAACGCGCGTTTCATTGAACGCGGCGGCATCCCGCTCGGCATGTTTCCCGACACGCGCTACTACGAATATTACCTGCCCATCCAGCCCGGCCAGACCATCGTGCTCTATACCGACGGCATCACGGAGGCCGAAGGCGCGGACGGCGCGGAGTATGGGCGCGAACGGCTCGAAAGCAAGGTGAGGGAAGGGCGCACCCGGAGCGCGCGCGAGTTGATCGAGTTTCTGCACGCGGATGTGCTCGAATGGACGGAGGGACGCGGCGCGAGCGACGACGTAACTTTCGTCATCATCAAAGCTCTCTGAATAAAGCGAAGCGGGGGAGACCCGGTTGTGAGTCAACTCCCCCGCTTCGGGTATTGTTGCTTGATGGAAAAACTCAGTGTGCGGTCGGTGAATTGTGCGCGTGGTCGCCGCCGGGGGCGAGCGTCGCACGGTAACGACCGTAGTGAAATTCGACTTCGGTTTCAGTGAAAGCGTAAACATCGAAGCCATAGGCGTCAAAATACGCTGCCAAGTCATCGGACGAGCGGAGAAAAATTTCAGGAGAGTAACCCGCTTCTTCGCGAATCTCCAGCAGGCGCTCAACTACCTCAAGCGGAGCAAAAACTCTCACTGGGTCTCTATAAGTTGCCATGAACTTGAAGCGCCTCCTTTCGGTCAATCGGGATGCGACCCAGCAGAACGTCAAGCACATCCCGTGCCTTGCATTCACTTTGATGTACGCCTCAGCGAACACGGTTGGTTTGCCCGCGCGTATATTTTTCGTTACAGGCTTTACGAAAGTTTGCTCGGAACAGTAAAGTAGTAATGTCCAAATTGTTCCCGGCTGGACACGAGACCGCAGAACAATAAACCACGGACCCGGAAACGCTCATTGTCCTCTACTAATCGCATTTAATTGACCACGCGCAAAATTATATGACGACTCAACAGCCGCCTGCTCGCTTGGTGACAGGCACGCAAGCAACTGAGACGGGCGCGGTTGCGCCTTTAAACTTCGTTCATGTGCTGGAAATGATGCTCGCCGTTTCCAGCAAGGTCAGCGATTTGATCTTCTCGCCGGGGCGTCCGCCGCAAGTGGAACTGCTCGGAAAATTACAGGGCGTCCCTTACCCCGGACTGGAAAAACTGCTGCCCGCGCACACTTCCGGCATCTCTAAAATCATTATGGCGAAGAACCCGGCGGCGGTCGAGAGCCTGGAGAAGTTCGGCTCGGCGGACGTTTCTTTCAGCGCGCCCGGCCTCTCGCGTTTCCGCGTCAACATCTTCATGCAGCGCGGCACGCACGCCATCGTCATGCGCGTCATCCCGACCGAGCCGCCCAAGTGGAGCGACTTCAATTTGCCGCCGCAACTCAAAGAGATCGCCGAACTCAAAACCGGCTTGGTGCTTGTGACCGGGCCGACCGGTTCCGGCAAATCCTCCACGCTCGCCGCCATCATCGACCTCATCAACGAGACGAAGTATTACCACATCGTCACCATCGAAGACCCGATAGAATTTCTCCATCGACACAAAAACTCGACCATTCACCAGCGCGAAATTCATTCCGATACGCCCGACTTCGCCCGCGCCCTGCGCGCCGCCCTCAGACAGGCTCCGAAAGTGATCCTCGTCGGCGAGATGCGCGACCGCGAGACGATTGAAGTCGCACTCGAAGCCGCCGAGACCGGCCACCTCGTCCTCTCCACGCTCCACACGATTGACGCCTCCAAAACCGTCGACCGCATCATCGGCGTCTTTCCGAAAATCGAAGAAGCCTCGATCCGCGCCCGCCTGTCACAAACCTTTCGTTACATCGTCTCGCAACGTCTCGTCCCGCGCGCCGACAAAAAGGGGCGTGTGGCGGCGATGGAGATTCTCAAGTCAACGGCGCGCACCCGCGAATACATGGAACGCGGCGAGGCCGATGGGCGGTCGCTCATTGACGCGATGGAGCAGGGCGAACTCGAAGGCATGCAGACCTTCGACACGATCCTTGAGAAGCTCATTCGCAACGGCACGCTCAATCTTGACGAAGCTGTGTCCTACGCCTCTAATCAAGGCAATCTCCGCCTCAAACTCGCCGACTTCAACGGCGCGCCCGAAGCGAACCCCGGTGCCCCCGCCACCGCCGCCGCGCCGCCGCCCACACAGAGCGGCAACTCGATGCTCGACATGCTGGATAGGGGATAGAGCTGAGGGGAGT
>JBPCIP010000139.1:0-19746 GCA_051006195.1 Pyrinomonadaceae bacterium | reverse complement strand
CCCCTCCCCCCCCCCCCCCGACGCTCTTTCACGCCGTTGCAATTTCTCCAGTCAAGCTATGCCTTCGGTCAAAAACAAACGCGCTCTAATTTTATTGACACTCGCCGTACCCTGCGACTAGACTGTTTTTAGTTTAAGTCGAAGTCATCTCACATGTTCTTCGACGCGACGAGCTACTCCCAATAATTTCTCGTCGTTAAGACTGCCCCTGACTCCAGCAAAACAAATTCACCAATGAGCAGTTTCGCGCCGCTCAAAGTAGCCGTTTTGTCATTTTTCAATACAGGGGTTTCATAGTTTTTATGTCCGGCTCGCCGTTTCCACCGAATTCTGATAATTCGGAAAACAGTTACGCTTCAACTTTTCAACTCCCGCTTGCCGCCATGGTGCGTGCCCTGTGCAGAGCCGCGCCTAACGGCTCCGACATGCTCTACGATGTCATGCTGAAGCTGGCTTTGATGGTCGATGCGACAGCGCAGACTTACGGGTTAGCCACCTTCGCGCAAAAATCAGGCGAGCGTCCTTATCTCAAATGGGTCGAGGGACTCGATCAGGATGAGATCGCAGAGGCCGAGTCAATCGTGGCGCAGACGCTCGCGAAGTTGTCGGGCAGCGCGGAGATGAAAGCCGGAGACTGCTCCATCTGTCTGGTGCTGGCTGTTGCCACGCCGCGCCGCGAAGGAGTTGCTATTTATGGACGTTGTGTGCGGCCATTGTCTGAACGGCAGGCGAAGGAACTAAAAATTCTCTGCGATGTGGCTCAACTCGCACATGCCCATGCGTTGCTGCGCGAGGAGACGCAACCGCACGCCTCAGCGACACCATCGCTCTCGGTCGCGACGGCCACTCTGCCGGGGATGGTCTTCGTCAGTCGCCGCATGACGGAACTGGCGCGTGCCGTCGAGCGCGTGAAGGACTCGGATTCGACGGTGCTGGTCACGGGCGAATCGGGGACGGGAAAGGAACTCATCGCGCGTGCGATTCATCGCTTGAGCCGGCGCTCGCAGGCAGCGTTCATTCCCTTCAACTGCACGGCTGCTCCCGCCGAGTTGATCGAGAGCTTGCTCTTCGGCCATCGCAAAGGCGCGTTCACGGGCGCGCACGCCGATCACGACGGACTGATTCGCGCTGCCGAAGGTGGCACCCTGTTTCTGGATGAAATCGGCGACTTGCCGCTCGCCTTGCAGCCGAAGCTTTTGCGCTTCCTGCAAGAAGGCGAAGTCCACACGCTCGGCGAACGCGCACCGCGCCGCGTGAACGTGCGCGTCGTGGCCGCGACGCACAAAGACTTACCGCGCGCTGTCGCGGAAGAGCGCTTTCGTGAGGATTTGTATTACCGGGTGGCCGCGCTCACCCTGGAAGTCCCGCCGCTGCGCGAGCGACCCGAAGACATCGCCGCTTTGATCTCTTATTACCTGACGCATTACACGCGCCGTAATGACCGCGCCGTCGCAGGTATCACCGCCGATGCGATCCGCGCGTTGCAAAACTATTCCTGGCCCGGCAACGTGCGCGAACTCGCCGCCGAGATCGAACGACTCGTGTTGTACACGGACGAAGGGAATTCGATCACCGCCGATCTCATCGGCCCGCGCATCAATCCGCCACGGGCTTCCGCTGCATCTGACGCGGACAACAGACCCGAGCATCTGGAAAACATGCTCGACGACTTTGAGCGCAGAGTGATTACGGAGACGCTGCGCCTGCACGACTACAACATCGCCCGTGCCGCCACGGCCCTCGGTCTCGGTTCGCGCCAGACGCTCTACAAAAAACTCAAACGTCTCGCGATTAACGTCGGCGATTTTCTACAGGACGAAGAGCAACCCGGCCTCCAAATGCGCGCCGAACGAAATTGAGAAGGCTGTTCGTGGTCCGTCGTCAACTGTCCGTTGTTTGTGATTTGGCGACTCGACTCCTGAAGATAGCGATGCATATTCAATAAAAGCGGTGAACAACTGACCACGGACAAATTTATATGTTCCTCGCATACATTCTCTGCTTCGCCATCGCATTATTGATCCATGAATTGGGCCATCTGGTTGCGGCGCGTGCCTGCGGGGTGGGCGCAACGGAATTAGGTCTCGGATGGGGACGCAAACTTTACGGCTTCAGGTGGGGCGATGTCGAATACAAGTTGCACGCGCTGCCCATCGGAGCCTATGTGCGGCTCGACATGGCGGGGTTACAGTTGCGACCGTTGAGCCAACAGGTGCTGGTGCTGCTGGCCGGCATCATCGTGAATTTGTGCGCGGCGTCGCTGGCGAGCGGGACGATTTTCGGAGCGATGAACTACCTGCTGGCGGCGACAAATTTATTGCCGTTTTATCAACAGGACGGGTGGAAGTGCGGCATGGTCCTCGTGCGCGCTCTGATGCAGCGACGCAGCGCGCTCGTTGAATGGACCTTCACCATTGCGGGCGGAGGCGCGAGCCTCGCGCTGTTTGTGGCGTTGGTGATGCGGGGAAACTGAATAACTCTGCCGGTTGACGATGTAAAATTCAGCGGTCTCAGAGATGAACTTGAAAGGGCGTGGCTTGAAGCCGCGCCCTTCGTATTTTTCCGCCCGCGCGCATCTGTTCGCGCTCCGCGTGCAGCTTCCCTCATTTATCTTCATCAACCTTCGTCGCCGCCGGTTGAAACTCGTCGTTGACTTTGTCAACTGAAAGCGACAGCACACTAAGTGCTTGACCAAGCGGGCTTTCACCCGTCAGCGCGAGTCTCCGGATCGCCGGCGCGGCTCGTGTGGTTGTCGCCCTGCGTTCACAAAGACTCCTGGCGGGAACTGCGAAAAAGCGTGTTTGCGCCGTGTTCTCATCATTCCGCCGTGTGGCACGCGCCTTGTAATGACGTATGTCGTCCGCAAGCAGCGATGAAGAGTGTGGCAACTCGAATCGTGAGGCGGACGAAGGGAAGCAAATGATGAAAACCATGCTCAACAAAACGCTCTTAACCATCGTCGCCAATTTGCTGGTCCTACCGTTCGCAGCTTTCGCGTTGCTGGCGGGCGAGCAGGCGCGGACGGTCTTTGCAAGCGCGCAGATTAACCCGCTGTTCATCGCGTTGGGCGTTGGCAGCATGTTAATCGGCATGAGCAAAGGATTCAGACTGGCGCACAGTTCTACGAACGAAAACGCGCAGGTCCACATTGGTGCGGCTGTTGCTCCGGCAGCAACCGCGAAGATAGGCGGCGGCGCGTGGCGTGGTCTCAGCAAGCATCCCGGTTATTGATATTTCGCTGGCCGTCCGACTCGTGGCACGAGCGCGGGCGGCTGAAAATTCAACCCCTAAATTTTCCGTACACATGAGGAGCAAAAAAATGATCAAGAAATTCTTCCAGGATGAAACCGGCCTTGAACTTTCCGAATACGCCGTCGCCGCCGCGCTCGTGGCCTTGGCCGTCATCACAGCCTTCGGCGCGCTCGGCGAGAACGTTAGCGACAGAATCCAGAGCCTTGCCGACAGCATCGGCACAACCCCTTAATCCGGTCAATTCAAAGGCAGGCGCGCTGTTGCCGCTTTCCTCCGAAAGAGCAAAAGCGCGCCCGCACACCTTTCACCAACTTTTCACCAGCAGTTAGCCCAAACACGAATTCTCAAATTTGAAACCTCGAATTTGAAAACTACGCTCCAACAATTTTTACCAACCATATGTCAGGCACTCTTACCATCACCAGCATCGCCCTGCTCATCCCGCTCGCGGTCGTCATCACCTACTACGATGCGCGCTACCGCCGTATCCCGAATGCGTTTGTGCTCGCCACTTTGATTGCGGGGCTTTTCGTCAACACGATCATCGGGGGTGTGAGCGGCGCGCTCACGAGTCTCGGCGGGTGCCTGCTCGCCTTCATGCTGATGTTCATGCTGCACATCTTCGGGGCGATGGGGGCGGGCGACGTGAAGTTGTTCGCGGGCATCGGTTCCGTCCTCGGCGCATCGCTCGTCGGGCCCACGTTTTTGGTCGTCGTGCTAACCGGCGGCGTGCTCGCCGTGGTGACGATGATCCGGGCGGGCGCGGTGCGCGAGACGTTGTGGCGCGTGGTGCAAATCTTCGTCGGTTTCCTGCCCGGTTGGGAGATGCCGCGTTTCAGCGTTCCGGCGGAGCGTCGTCATACGATCCCATACGGCGTGGCGATCACGCTCGGCAGTTTGATCTCGCTCGTCATCTTTCGGGCGTAACAGCGCAAGGGATATTTTGTGCGCTGAATTATCAGCCATTGTCAGGCGCAAGCGAATTTTGACTCGAATGGAGAATGGAAGTCATGCGGAATAAACGTCTCGTCTTTGTGATGTGCGGCGCAGTGGTGTTCGGGCTCATCGCGGCTTTTTCGGTGAGCCGCTATCTGTCGGGCACACAGGCTTACGCGAAAAATCTCAACTCAATCGTCGTCGCCAAAGTGGACATAGCGCCGGGCGAAAAGATCATCGCGGAGCAACTCGCGAGCGTGCAATTTCCGCGCAACGCCATGCCCGACGGGACGTTTGATGCGATGGATAAATTAGTCGGGCGCGTGGCCGTCGTGCAGATCGCGGCGCGCGAACCCGTCACCGATTTCAAACTCGCGCCGGAAGGTGCGGCGGGCGGCCTCTCCGCCGTCATCCCGGAAGGCTATCGCGCGATGACGGTTAAAGTTGACGACGTGGTCGGCATCTCCGGCTTCGTCATGCCGGGCGCGCTCGTCGATGTCGTCGTCGTGATCAATCCGGCGGAGACGAACGGGCAGCAGAATCCGATCTCGAAGATCGTTTTGCAGAACATCAAGGTGCTCGCCAACGGGCAGAATATCGACCGCCCGAAGAACGACCGCGAGGCCGAGACCGTCAAAGCCGTGACGCTGCAGGTGACGCCGGAGCAGGCCGAGAAACTCGCGCTCGCGTCGAGCGAGGGCAAGCTGCAACTCGTGATGCGCAATTCCGTGGATCAGGGCGACGAGCAGACGCTCGGTGTCGATAAGCGCATCCTGCTCGGCGGCGAACGCGCCCTTCCCGTGCCCGACCCCGGCTCGCTCAAGAGTGAACAACCAAAATCAATCGCACCCGCGCCCGCCGTCCGTCGCGCCTCTCCGCGCTTCGACGCGGTGCGCGATGCAGGCAGGAGCGCCAGCAGCGCGCCAACTTCGCCGGCGGCCAATCCCCCGGTTGCTCCTGCCCCCCCGCGTTCTTCGGTCGAAGTCATTGAAGGCGCGAAGAAACGCAACGTGGATTTCCCGTAGGGTTGTCCATTGTCCGTAGTCAGTTGTCCGTCGTGCGTGGCCGCATAAGTTGTCGCCTGAAGATGGATGCTGACCTCCGGTAACACGAAAACAACTGACTACTGACTACTGACAGCTTTCCAAAGGAGTTCCCCATCATGCAGATTCGTCGACTTATTCCTTTCACCATGGCGCTGATGAGCGCGTCGTTCGTGTTCGGCGTGGCCGGTTCGGCGGCGACGCACGCGCAGGAGACCAGCGTGAACGCATCGTTCGCCAATCCGCAGAAAGAGTCGCTGGCGATCAACGTCCTGGTCGGGCAATCGCGCATCATCAACTTCGATAGAAAGATCGGACGCTTCTCGGTATCGAACCCGGAGGTGGCCGAAGCCGTGCTCGTCGCGCCGGACCAGGTGCTCGTCAACGGCAAGGCTTTCGGGCAGGTCAATTTCATCGCGTGGGAGAAGGAGTCGGGCCGCTTTATCGTCTTCGACGTGTTCGTTCGCGCCAATTTGTCTTTGATCGATTCGCAGATTCGCGCACTCTTTCCGAAAGACGACATTCGCTTGAGCCAGGCGAACGGGTCGGTCGTGTTGTCGGGCAGCGTCGGGCAACCGCTGACGGCGACGCAGGCCGAGCAGGTGGTGAAGGCCGCCGGATTCCAGACCGTGAACATGCTCACGTCGCCCGTAAAGAACATGGCGCAGGTGCAGTTGTCGGTGAGGGTGGCGGAGGTGAGTCGCACGAAGTTGCGCGAGTTGGGGTCGTCGTGGGCGTCATCGAACGGCGGCACGAGCTTCGCCTCAACCAACAGTCTCGCCTCTCTGTTCGAGACGGCGAATCTGTTCATCTCGAACACCGGTATCGGCTCGGCGGCGCAGATTCGCGCGCTGCAAACCTCGGGCGCGATCCGCTCGCTCGCCGAACCGAATGTGATCGCGATGAGCGGCCAGCAGGCGAGCTTTCTGGCGGGCGGCGAATTCCCGATCCCCGTTATTCAATCGGACGGGCAGAAAGTCAACATCACGGTGGTCTTCAAAGAGTACGGCGTGCGTCTGAATTTCAAGCCGACGATCATCGATGAAGACCATATCCAGCTGGAATTGGAGCCGGAGGTTTCGACCATCGACTTCCAGAACGGCGTCAAGTTTCAAGGCTATTTGATTCCCGCGCTCAAGACGCGCCGTGCCAAGACGGGCATCGAATTGCGAGACGGCCAGAGTTTCGCGCTCGCCGGGTTGCTCGACAACAGCGAATCGAACACGCTCTCGAAAGTGCCCGGACTCAGCAGTATTCCCATCCTCGGCGCGCTCTTCAAATCGAAATCCTTCGAGAAGAAAGAGACGGAATTGGTCTTCTTCTGCACGACGAACATCATCAAGCCGTTGAACCGCGACGACCTGCCCAACCCGCGTAGCCTCGACGGATTAAAGAACGGCTCGCCCCTCGGCCTCGAACCGCAGGGTGAAGGCATCAAGGGCGCGAGCGGTTACTCGACCGGCGGCGACGGAGCGAAATTAACCAACGCGGCGGACAGCAGCAGCAGCAGCGCCCTGAGCATCGATGCAAACAAGAGCAAGGCAACCGCCACGACGAACAGCAACGCGAGCGGCGCGCTGCCGACAATCGCGCCCGCGAGTCCGGCGACGAGCGTCGCGCCCGATGCGTTGAAGGGGGAGGAAAAGGGCGCGGCGAAAGAGTCTGCGAAAGCGTTGGTGAAGGAACAGGCGGCGAATACGGCGATTGATTTGCCGCCCGCCGGCCACGGGGCGAGCGCGGTCTTATCCGGTTACGTGCCGCTACTGCCGCTCAACGCTTCGCCGGTCGTTTTCACAGATCGTTGAGGAGTCTTCGGAGAGTTGAGCCGTCTCGTCGTTCGAGAATTGAAACCACAGGAGAAAAGTGATGCGGAAAACAGGGCACGGGCAAATTTACAGCGAGCGTCGGCAAGAGCGCGGGGCGGTGTTGGCGATCAGCACGTTCGGCATGCTCGCTTTCCTGCTCGCGACGGGCTTGTGCATCGACATCAGCCACCTTTATCTCGTGCGCGGGGAATTGCAGAACGCCGCCGACGCCGCCGCGCTCGCGGGCGCGTCCGCCTTGAACTCGGACGACGGCGGCATCAAGCGCGCCGCCGACTATGCGGTCGAGGCCATGAACAGTTACGAGTTCAACCAGCGGGGCGTCACGATCCCGCGCGCGAACGTGTTGTTCGCCAAAAATTGGAACGGTCCCTACATGAGCGAGACGACGGCGAAGGGACAGCCGCGCGACATCCGCTTCGTGCAGGTGACGATTCCGCCCGCCGCCGTCAGCACCACTTTCGCCGCTCCCGTCCTCGGCTCGTCGCGCAACGTCGCGGCGGCTGCAACCGCCGGAATGTCCGTCCCGCTCAATAACTTTTGCGACTACATCCCCGTCACTGCGATTGATTCGGACACGGTCTATTTTGTGAAGGGACAAACCTACACGATCCGTCGTCCGCCGGGCGGCGCGGTCTCGCCGGGCAACTATCAAATCCTCGCCATCGACGGGTCGGGCGCAAGCGATGATCGAGTAGGTTTAGGCCAGGGCGTGAGAAATTGCGTCGGGACCGGGTCGTATGTGAGGACCAAGCCGGGCGTCTCGGCGGGCGCGGTCAGGCAGGGACTCAACACGCGCTTCGGCGAATACGGCGGCGGTCTGGACCCTGCCACTTACCCGCCCGACGAGAACGTCCGCGAGAACATCAACTATCAACAATATCTCGACGCGCAGCAGGCCAGAGACGTGAACGGATCGCCCGCCTCCGGCACGTTTCAAGCGCCGTCGCACGGCACGCCGAAGCGCAATCGCCGCGTCGTGCTCATCCCGATCATCCGCGAGAGCGAGTTCGACAACGGGCGCGACACCGTGCGGATAGATCGCTTCGCGGCCTTCTTCCTTCAAACCAAAGTCGGGAACGGCAACGGCGGCGACATACAGGCCGAGTACATCGGCCTGCGCACCGTGCTCGGGCGCGGCGGCTACGATCCGACCGGCGGCACGCCCAGCCCCGAACTTTCGATCCCGGTTCTTTATCGCTAGAGAGTTTTGCGCCATGTACCTCTCAATGAAAATGAGAAATGGACTTGAACTTGTGACGCAGGCCACAAGAGCGTGGCGCGACGAGCGCGGAACGCAACTCGTTGAACTCGCCATCGTGATGCCGCTGCTCCTCTTGCTGCTGGGCGCGACCGCCGAGTTCGGGCGTTTCTTTTACACCTACGCGACGCTCACGAAAGCGACCCGCGCCGGGGCGCGTTATCTCATCAGCCAACCGCCCGGAACCGGCGGGAGCACAGCCAGAAATCTCGTCGTCTACGGCAACACGGCGGGCAGTGGGATGCCAATCGTCAGCAATCTGACGGCCTCGAACATCAGGATCACGCCCAACAACAACGGGAGCGGAGTCACGCAAACGATGACCGTGGAGATACAGGGTTTTACTTATGTTCCTCTCTTCGATCTCGGCAGGCTCGTGAGAAGCGACGCTCTCTCTTTGAGCGTCAACGTCGGCGCAAAGAGCACGATGCGCCAACTCGTGCAGTGAAGCGAAAACGTGAAGGCGAAAGCATGACATCAAAGCACGCAAAATTTTTTCAGGGCGATGAACGCGGGACGGCGCTCGTGGAGTTTGCCATCAGCGCGACCCTCTTTCTCGCCGCCGTGTTCGCCATGCTGGAAGCGGGGCGTCTGCTCTGGACTCATAACTCGCTTGTCGATGCCACGCGGCGCGCGGCGCGTTACGCCGTCAATCAAGGCATGAGCACCGGAGCGCAGAACGAAGCGAAGAACATGGCGATTTACGGCAACACGGGCGGCACGGGGCAACCGCTGGTGGGCGATCTCGTGGCGGAGCAAGTCAAAATCACTTATCAGGATTTCGCCCTGGGCAGCGGCACCGTCACCGCCGAGATCGAGAATTACGACTTCAATTTCGTGCTGCCGCTCGTCAGCACAACCCTGCGCCTCCCCGCGTACAAAACTTCTCTGACGGGCGAGAACGCCGGTTACGTACCCACGGTGATTCCCTGAGTCGTCGATTCCTATGCGCGCGGTCTTCGATCCAATTAACTTCAATGCGAGAACGGCACTTATGAATCAACTGTCCTTCGTGATCCTCAGCACCGGCCTTGAGTCGCTCAAAGAATTGCGCGGCGCGCTCGCCTTAAACGAACGCACGCGCCTGCTCGCGGGCGGCGACGATGCGGAACAACTCTACCCGGAGATCGTGCATCTGCGCCCCGACGCCGCGATCATCACGCTCGGCGCGCAGCCCGAATCCACTTTGAAATTCGTCGAACGACTCGCCATCGAATCTCCTTCGACGGCCATCATCTGCGCTTCATACGATGCTTCGCCCGATCTCATCCTGCGTTCTTTGCGCGCGGGTGCGCGCGACTTTCTGCGCCTGCCCGTTATCGCCGAAGAATTTCAGACCGTACTCGAACGCACCGCCGGGTTTTGCGCGGCGCAGGTTGAAGCGCCGAAGAAGCGCGGTCGCGCCGTCGCGGTCTTTTCGAGCAAGGGCGGGTGCGGCACGTCTTTCATCGCCACCAATTTGGCCGCTGCCCTCGATGCGCCGACCGTGCTCGTCGATCTCAATTTGCAGGCGGGCGACCTCTCGCTCTTCCTCGGGCTCGAACCGAAATTTTCCATCGCCGATCTCGTTGAGAATCGCGCCCGCATCGACGACTCGCTTTTGAAAAGCTACGTCGTCCCGCACACGAAGAATCTCTCGCTGCTCGCCGCGCCGCGCGAAGCCGATTTGGCCGACGACATCGAACCCGAGCACATCTTCGAGGTGCTCGAACTCCTGCGCGAACGCTTCGACTATATCGTCATCGACCCACAGCACACGTTCGACGCGATCACGCTCTCCGCGCTCGATCAGGCCGACGAGGTGGTGCTCGTCCTGACGCTTGACATCCCGGCCATTCGCAGCACCCAACGTGCGCTCGCCCTCTTCGACCGCCTCGGCTACCCGCGCCACAAAGTCCGCATCGTCGTTAATCGCTGGAGCAAGCAGATCGATCTCGATCTGCGGCAGGTCGAACGCTTCCTCGGCGAGCGCGTCACGGGCTACGTTGAGAGCGATTACAACGTCGCCGTCAATTCGATCAATCTGGGCGAGCCGCTCGTCATCTCCGCTCCCGCCTCACGCATCGCCACGGAGATTCGCGGGATCGCGGCGAGCATCACGGGCGCAATCGCCGGGTCGAACATCACCGCGCCGCGCAAAAGCCTGTGGAACGCGGTCTTTGGCCGGCGCGTCGGCGCGATCTCGCATGCGAGCCTCCTGCGCACGCGGCTCGCTAAGGACAAAGCCGCCGCAGCCATTTGAGGCGATGCGGGAACATGCATTTCAAATCTGACATTTCAAATTTGAAATCCTTAATCTTCAAACTTAAACGAGCACCCGGCGAACCAAAACATTATGTCTTTACGCGAAAGATTAGTCAGAGAAAACAATCCGGCGGCGGCGATGCCGCTCGCGCGCTTCGGCAGCGATGAATCGACGGTGAACGCCCAGCAAACTTTTCAAGAGATGAAAGCGCGGCTGCACCGCGCGATCATCAATCGGATGGACCTGACGAAGCTCGGCCAACTCGATGCGGATCAGCTTCGCGCGGAAGTCTCGCGTCTCGCCGAAAGCTTGCTCGCCGTCGAGAAGACGCCGCTTTCGACCAGTGACCGCGAGCGGTTGGTTGAAGAAGTGCGACACGAATTGTTTGGCCTCGGCCCGCTCGAACCGCTGCTTGCCGATCAAACCATCTCCGACATCCTCGTCAACTCGCCGCACAACATCTACATCGAGCGGCGCGGCAAGCTCGAACGCACTGAGGTCGCTTTCAAGGACGACGAACACCTGATGCGCGTCATCGAGCGCATCGTCTCGTCGGTCGGTCGGCGCATTGATGAATCATCGCCAATGGTCGATGCGCGTTTACAGGACGGCTCGCGCGTCAACGCCATCATCCCGCCGCTCGCGCTCGATGGCCCCGTGCTCTCCATCCGCCGGTTCGGGACGGAGCCGCTATGTATGGACAAATTGATCGAGATCGGCGCGCTCACCAAAGACATCGCGGAGATGTTCGAGATGTGCGTCAAGGCGCGCTTAAACGTGCTCATCTCCGGCGGCACGGGCGCAGGCAAGACGACGCTTTTGAACGCGCTCTCGGCCTACATCCCCGAAGGCGAGCGCATCGTGACGATTGAAGACTCCGCCGAGTTGCAACTGCAACAACCGCACGTCGTCCGGCTTGAGACGCGCCCACCCAACATCGAAGGGCGCGGCGAAGTTTCACAGCGCGACCTCGTCAAGAACGCTCTGCGCATGCGCCCTGACCGCATCGTCATCGGCGAGGTCAGAGGCGGCGAGGCCATCGACATGCTGCAAGCGATGAACACCGGCCACGACGGATCGCTCACCACCGTCCATGCCAATACACCGCGCGACGCCGTGGCCCGGCTCGAAACGATGATTCAAATGACGGTGATGCGTCTCAGCGACCGCGCCATGCGGCAACAGATCGCTTCGGCCTTAGACCTCGTCATTCAGGCCGCGCGCCTGTCGGATGGCACGCGCCGCATCACCGCCATCTCCGAGATCACGGGGATGGAAGGCGACACGATTACGATGCAGGAAATTTTCCAGTTCGAGCGCAAGGGCATCGACAAGGACGGGCGCGTCGTCGGTCGCTTCCGCCCGACGGGCGTCAGGCCCCGCTTCGCCGAACGGCTCAAAATTTACGGCATGCAATTGCCGCGAGTCTTCTTTGAAGACTGTCCGTAGTCAGTTGTCCGTTGCATGTGGCTTTCCAAGCGGATTGCTAAAGACGGATTTGAACAACTGACAACTGACAAAGAACAACTGACAACGGACGTTTTTCTATGATCCCCTTTATCGTTTTTACCTTTTGTCTGTTTCTGACCTTCGCGGGCTATGTGCTGGCGACGCGCGGTTCCGAGCAGAGGCGACTGCGTTTGCGCCAGCGTCTCTCGGAGGCGTTGCTGAATTCGGCGCACGCAGACGATACGGAGGTGCAGCTTGCGCGTCTGGAATTGATGAGCGAGATACCGCTGCTGGATCGCTTGCTCGTGCGCGTGCAGGCGGCGACGCAACTCAAGCGTCTGCTCGATCAAGCCGATCTGCATATCACGGTGACGCGCCTGCTTATGTTTGCGCTCATGGCGGGCATGCTCGCGGCGCTGGCCGCTTCGATGCTCACGATCTCGCTCGTCGTCATCGTCGGGGCCGGAATGATCGCGGCGGCAGCACCGTTCGTTCATGTCGTTTGGGCGCGGCGCAAACGGCTCAATAAGTTCCTCGAAGATTTGCCCGACACGCTCGAATTGATGAGCCGTGGTTTGGCGGCGGGACATGGCTTCGCCGAAGCGCTGCATATGGTGGCGACCGAGATGCCCGACCCGATTGCGACGGAGTTTCGCAAAACTTACGAAGAACAGAACCTCGGCCTCTCGCTCAAACTCGCGCTCGACAATCTGGCCGCACGCGTCCCGCTCCTCGATTTGCGCCTGTGCATCACGGCCATTCTCATCCAGCGCGAGACGGGCGGCAATCTCGCCGAAGTGCTCGAAAAAGTGGCGCACACGATCCGCGAACGCTTCCGCATCATGGAAGATTTGAGAACGCTGACGACGAGTTCGCGCATGTCGGCGTGGATTCTCTGCGGGCTGCCGATCTTCGTCGCGCTCGCCGTCACGGTGATGAACCCCGACTACATGAGCGTCATGTGGAACGACCCGCGCGGCCACAAGCTGATGGCCGTCGCGATGGGCTTGCAACTCACGGGCATGCTCGTGATTCGGAAAATTTTGAATATCAAAATCTGAGAGTGATAGGTGATGGGTGATAGATGATAGGAAAAACCTGTTTTCATCCTATCACCCATCACTTATCACCTAATCACTAAAACATTATGATTCTCATTATCACCCTCTCGACATTCGCTTTCATCACGCTCGGCGTGTTGGGGATTTACTGGTTGATGTTTCGCCCGGCGAGCGCGGCGACCGAGCGTTTGCGGCGGATGGGACAGGCGGACAATTCTTCTGCGATGCACGGCGGTGGCGCAGGCCTGAGCGCGCCCGCGTCGGATGATGGCGAGGGCATCTCCTCCGCGCTGGCGGAGCGGGTGGCGAAGCCGCTCCACCGGCTTGCCCCGCCCTCGGCTGCGGAAGCGAAGAAACTGCAAAAGCAGTTGATGCAGGCGGGCTATCGCGCGCCGAACGCGCCCGTCATGTATCGCGCGATTCAACTCGTGACGCTCATCGCTTTGCCGGCGATGGTGGCGCTCGGCTGCGCGGCGCTCGGACGCCCGCTCCAGAGCGCGGTGCTGTGGATTCTGTTCTCTTTCATCGCGGGGTTTTTTCTGCCGCGCTACGTGCTGCGCAAAAAGATCAAAGGTCGTCAACAGCGCGTGCGTTGGGGTTTGGCCGACGCGCTCGATCTGATGGTCGTCTCCATCGAAGCCGGACTCGGTTTGAACGCCGCGATGGTCAGAGTCGGCGACGAGTTGCGCGATGTGCATAAAGACATCAGCGAAGAATTCGAGTTGACCAATCTGGAGATTCGCGTCGGGCGCGAACGCGACGAGGCGTTGCGCAATCTGGCGGAGCGCACCGGAGTGGAGGATTTGCGCAGCCTCGTCGCGATGCTCATTCAAGCGGATCGTTTCGGGACTTCCATCGCGCGCGCAGTGCGCGTCTACGCCGATTCCCTGCGCACGAAGCGCAGGCAGCGCGCGGAGCAGGCCGCGCAGAAAGCAGCCGTCAAGTTGCTCTTTCCGCTCGCGTGCTTTTTGTTCCCGACGCTTTTTATCGCCATCCTCGGCCCCGCCGCGCTCAATCTCATTGATTCTTTCGCCAAGATGTAAAGGAGTACAAAGTCATGCGTCATCGTAGCCTTCATGCTTTTCTCATCGCCCTTGTTTTGACCTTGGGCGTCTCGGCCTTCTGGACAGCGGAGACGACCGAGCGCGACGGAGACGACGCTGCCGAGATCGTCGCTTCCGACGGCGCGCCGACGGGCACGGCGCAGGATGTTGCAACTGTGGAAGCTGCGCCGAAGAAGAAGGGCAATCGTTTCGCGCGCTTCTTCAAAGCTCCGTTCAAAGCGGTGGGCAAACTTCTCGGCGGCAGCGACGATAAAGTGCGTCGCCTGTCGGAAAAGGATGTGGCGAAATTTGAAAGCGCGCCCGTGCTGCGCGTGGACGACAGCCGCACGCCCACCGAGACGAAGGCGAATGACGGCGGCGAGACGGCGAAAGACCATCTCGCCCGCGGGCGCGCGTTGCTCGAAGAAGGGCATTTGAATGAAGCCGTCCGGCACCTCTCTCGCGCCGTCTCGCTCAATGCGCGCTTGTCCGAAGCGCACAATTTGTTGGCCGTCGCTTATGACCGCAAGGGCTTGCACGAACGCGCGCGTGAATCCTTTGAACGCGCCCTCGACCGTGAAGTTGACGCGCAGACTTTAAACAACCTCGGCTACTCGATGTATGTCAACGGCAATTATCGCGCGGCGGTCGAACGTCTGAAACGCGCGGCGAAACTCGCGCCGGCGGACGAACGCATTTTGAATAATCTCGCGCTCGCGCAGTGTCGTCTCGGCAAATACGACGACGCTTATAAAAACTTCGCGCGCTCCGGCGGCGAGTACAACGGTCGTCTCAACGTGGCCGCCATGCTCGAACGCGCGGGGCGCGAAGAGCAGGCCATCGCACATTATGAGGCCGCGCGCCGCCTGCAACCTGCGTCCGAGGTGGCGCTGCGCCGCCTCGTCAATCTCTACGAGCGCAATCAGCGCCCTGACAAGGCCGAACAAGCGCGGCGTGCTCTGGCCGGACATGCGAGCGAGCAAGTCGCCGCGAAAGAATAAAGGTCGTCGTTAAAGAGGAATTGAGTCATGACCCAAACCAATATACTCACGCGCATGGAAGTGGAGAGCATGGGGCCGCTCGTGCCCGAAGAACTCGCCGAGACGGACGTGCCACAGAGCTTTTTGTGCGACCTCGCGCTCAAGATCGTCGCCGCGCTCGCGGAGCCTTCGACGGCCAGCGTCACCGAGCGTTTGCGCCTGCCGCGCGCATTGACCGAGGAACTTTTGCAGGGGCTTTACCGCGAGAAGTTGATCGAAGTGAAGCTGCAATCGGCGATGGGCGCAACCCGCTACGGCATGCTTGATCGCGGCTGGGAGCGACTCGCGCGCGCCCGCGCCTCTTGCGGTTACGACGGCCCCGCGCCCGTCTCTTTGCGCGATTACGCGCACATGATGCGCTTGCAGGCCGTCCCTTCGCGCCCCGCGACGATAACTTCGGTGCGCGCCGCTTTTCGCGATCTCGTCTTGCCGGAGTCGTTGCTGCAAACAGTCGGCTGCGTCGTCAATTCGCGCCGCTCGCTCTTTCTCAGCGGCCCGCCGGGGACGGGCAAGACCGCCGTCGCCGAACGCATCAACGCAAGTCTGCCCGGCGCGATCTGGATTCCCTACGCCCTCGAAATCGACGGGCAAGTGATCCGCGTCTTCGACGCGCACAATCATCGCCCGGCCTCAACCCAAGCGCTGCCCTCGGAATATGATCGCCGCTGGGTTTGCATCGACAGGCCGCTCGTGATCGTCGGCGGAGAATTGACGTTGGAGAACGCCGATCTGACGTGGAGCGAGGCGGCGAGATTCTACGAAGCGCCGTTTCAGATGAAGTCGAACGGGGGCACGCTCGTCATCGACGACTTCGGGCGGCAACGCGTCGCGCCCGCCGATTTGTTGAATCGCTGGATCGTGCCTTTGGAGCGGCGCGTCGATTATTTGACGCTGCACACAGGCAAGAAGATCGAAGTGCCCTTCGAGCAGTTGGTCGTCTTCGCCACGAACCTCGAAGACAAAGATTTAGTGGACGAAGCGTTCCTGCGACGCATGGGTTATCGCGCGCGGGTGGAGCCGCCGACGCCCGCCGCCTATCTCGACATCTTCAAACGCGCTGCGCATACGCGGGGCCTGCGCGTCGAGCAGACGTGTCTCGATTACCTGTTGAACAATTACATGATCTCGCACCGGCAGATGAAAGCCTGCGAGCCGCGCGATCTGCTCGACCGCGTGCTCGACATCTGCCTCTTTGAAGGACAGCCCATCGAACTCACGCCGAAAGTGATCGACAGCGCGTGGCGCAACTACTTCGGCACATCGCACGGCTTCGCGCATGAAGCGGAGCGGCGCGTGACGGGCGAGTTGCATGGAACGGGCGAGTTGGTGAAAGTTGACGTGTCGTAAGCGGGGCGAACTGACGATGAAAGAAGAAGTTTCACGCAAAGGCGCAAAGGCGCAAAGAGAAGATTTGAAGCGGCACGGTCTGGAAGCGCGCGGATTAAAAGATGTTCCGCCGGTCTTCTTTGCGCCTTTGCGCCTTTGCCTGAAATTGATGATTTCCGGTCTGAGCGGCGAACACACCCGGAGACGGGGAGTCGCTTTGTTAGCCATGTTGTTAATTTTCAGTTTACCCGCCGTCGCTTCCGCCGACCGTCTGCTGTTGGCGGACGGAACGGCTCTGGAAGTTGACGAGGCGTGGGACGATGCAGAGGGCGTATGGTACAGGCGCGGCGGCGTGACCAATTTTATCGAGCGAAGGCGCGTGCGAAAGATCGAGCGTGGGGAGCGTATATCTGAAGCGGGGCGGAACCGGCAGATCGCCAAGCTGTCTGATGAAAGCGTCGCGGTCAGCGAAGTGAAGACAATATCGCCTGCCAGCATCCTAGCGCCGCCCCTTTGGATTCATCTCGTGGGCGGCGCTCGTTTTGAAGTGGATGAAGCGAACGAGACGCCGGAGGGCGTCTGGTATAAGCGCGGCAATTTGTCGATCTTTCTCGACCGCGCGCGGATTGAGCGTATTGAAAGAGAGACGGATGAATTGAACAAAGCCGCGACGACGACAGCGGCGCAAGTGGCGAAGCGGGAGCGGCGCTGGACGACGGGCAGCGCGAAACTTGACGGCCTGATCCAGCAGAACGGCGCGCGTTACGGCGTCGATCCCTATTTGATCTTCTGCGTGATGGAACAGGAATCGCATTTCAACGCGGGGGCGGTCAGCCCGGTCGGGGCGCGTGGCCTGATGCAGTTGATGCCGGCGACGGCGGCGCGTTTCGGCGTGCGGAGCGTGCATGACCCGGCGCAGAACATCGCGGGCGGGACGCGTTTCCTGAAGCAGCTTTTGGGGAGATTCAACGGGCGGGTCGAACTCGTGCTGGCGAGCTACAACGCGGGCGAAGGCGCTGTTGTCAAGTACGGTCATCGCGTGCCGCCTTACCGTGAAACGCGCAATTATGTGCGGCGCATCAGCGGGCGTTACGGGCGCGCGGCGCATGCCGCAGTGAGCGCCGTGAGTAAAGAAACAGCGGTGGGGACGGCAACACCAGCAGCAGCAGTATTGAACTGAGCCGAGCAGGTTCGACAAGCGAGGTGAGGGAATTATGAGAAGTACGCTGACGAGGCATGTTGCGATGTGGGTGATGTTCGCGGCAATTTGCGGCGTCGCTACCGGGGGGCAAGTGACGGCGCAGACAAACGGTGAAGCGCCGTTGACGAACGCTTCAATCGTCAAACTCGTGCGGGCGAGATTCAGCGAGAAGACCGTCATTGCGATCATCCGCGCCCGCCCCGCGCGGTTTGATCTGTCGCCGGATCGTCTCATCGAATTGAAAAAGAATGGAGTCGGCGAGCGCATCATCCTCGTGATGCTGGCCTCTGCCGAAGGAGATTTGCCGGCGCGCGATGAATTCGCTGACGATTCGTTCTTTGACGGGGCGCGTGGTTCTTCCGCGCGTGTGCCGGAAGCGCGGGAGCCGGGGGACGCGCAAAGCGACCCGAACGAAGTGAACATCTTTGGCTCACGGGGAGGCGTGCGCGGGCGTTCGCGGTCGCGCGTGGGTGGAGGCGCGGCGGAAGGCGAGTCGCAGACGAAAGGCAGCGCGAGCGTCCGCATCATGCGCCCGCAGGCGGAAGCCGCAAGTGGAACCGCACCCACCCTCGAACGCGCGCCGACGCTGACGAACGAAGCCGTGATCGAATTAGTCGAAGCCGGATTCTCAGAAGGCACGATCATCCGGCGCATTGAAAATTCGCCAGTCGAATTCGACTTTTCGCCCGTCAAACTCGTGGAGCTGCGCCGTCGTCGCGTCGGCGAACCCATCATCGCGTCGATGCGCCTGGCAATGAGTGAAACGGGCGAAGCGAGTGCGAATATTTCCTCCTCGAAGCCGGAAAACTAGATCGATGCGACGTTCATCTTTCGTCTCGAATATTATCCGGGATGCGATAGCCTTTCGCAGCCTGCGTGCATTATCGGCGTGCGTGCTCTTCCTCCTGCTCGCTATGGCTGCGGGCGGGCAACAGCGTGCGCCCGCAGCAGCAGCAGTCGCAGTTACACAGCAACCGGAGACGGAGCGCAGTTCCGCGTCCGAATCACCTTTGAGCGATGACGATGAAGTGATCAAGGTGAGCACTTCAGAAGTGCTTCTTCCGGTGACGGTGCGCGACGAGGCGGGGCGTCTGGTGACGACGCTTGAGCGCAAGGATTTTCGGGTGTGGGAGAACGGGCGGGAGCAACCGTTGAGCGATTTGCGCCTGCGCCGCGTGCCGGTGGATGTCGTGTTGCTGGTAGACGCTTCGTCTTCGGTGGCAGGCAATCTGGAAGATTTCCGGCGGGCGGTGGATGAGTTCGCCGCGCGCCTCGCGCCCGAGGATCGCGTGAGCCTCTTGAGCTTTAGTGATCGCGTCGAGTTGTTGCAGGACTGGACGACGAGCCGCGTGCAGTTGCGCCGCGCTCTGCGGCGTGTGTCGCCGGGCATGTTCACACGCTTCAATGATGCTCTGTATCTGGCGGCGCGCGAACAATCAAAAGATGCCCGGCGACGCCAGGCGTTAGTGGTGCTTTCGGACGGCATCGATAGCGGGCGCGGCCACGCGACGTTGCAGATGTCGCTTGGCGCGCTCCTCGAAGCCGGGGCGAGCGTCTATGTTATCAGCAATACCGAGATTGAACGGGCGCGTAAGCGTGCCGAACTCGACACGCTGCAATCCGCTCCTCTCTCATCCAGACGCTTCAGCGAACTGCGCATCGGCGATTTGCGCGAGTCCCTCTCCGTGCTTGATCAAAGCGAACGCAACCTCGCCGAGCTAACGAACATGACGGGCGGGCGACTCTTCAAGCCGCAGAGCTTTGCCGCTCTCGATAGCGTCTACGCGGAAGTGGCGGAGGAATTGCGCCACCAGTATGCGCTGTACTACATGCCGCTCGATAAAACGCGCGACGGCAAATTTCGCCGCGTTCAGATCAAAACCTCCAACTCCGCCTTGCGCATCAACGCGCGCGTCGGCTATTTTGCCCCCCGAAGTTAGGGTCGTGTCTCACAATTTATGCTGGTAAGCATTGACGTGATTGACATAGAGTTTAATGACCGCCGCGTGCATCTCCGCACACTTCGAGAAACAGATCGTGCGGCGATGCAGTCGCTTCAGGTGTGT
>JBPCIP010000138.1:0-27169 GCA_051006195.1 Pyrinomonadaceae bacterium | reverse complement strand
GCCCACGGCTTACTGCCGACCGCTCGGCGGCTTAATTTTTAATCAACCTTTTTACGAATGAAGGCGGGCACGTCGAGGTCGTCGGCGCGCGACTGTTGTCCGGCACTCGCGCGCATCGGCGAGTCGTCACGCGTCACGTAACGGGGCGTGGCGGCGGGCATCATATTCGGATTCGGGATGATGCCTGTGTCTACCGATTCTTTGTCAAAGCCCGTTGCGATCACCGTGATCTTCATCTCGTCGCGCATGGTTTCGTCAATCACCGCGCCGAAGATGATGTTGGCGTCTTCGTGGGCCGCTTCGCGAATGATCGAAGAGGCTTCGTTGACTTCATAAAGAGTCAGGTCGAGGCCGCCCGTGATGTTAATCAGAACGCCCTTCGCACCATTGATCGACGCCTCTTCAAGGAGCGGCGAGGAAATGGCTTCCTGCGTGGCCTTGAGCGCGCGGTCTTCTCCGCTCGCCCGCCCCGCGCCCATCAAGGCCATACCCATCCCGGCCATGATTGATTTTACGTCCGCGAAATCGAGATTGATGAGACCGGGCACCGTGATCAAATCGCTGATGCCCTGCACGGCCTGGCGCAACACATCGTCAGCCATCTTGAAAGCGTCTGTCAGAGACATGTTGCGATCCACGTTGCCGAGCAGTCGCTCGTTCGGGATCGTAATCACCGTATCGACACATTCGCGCAGTTCGCGCAAGCCCTGATCGCTCTGACTCATGCGGCGCTTGCCTTCAAAGTGAAACGGCTTGGTGACGACGGCGACGGTCAAAGCGTTCAACTCCGTAGCTAAGCTCGCGAGGATCGGGGCCGCGCCCGTACCCGTGCCGCCGCCGAGTCCGGTGGTGATGAAAACCATGTCTGCGCCTTCCAACGCCTCGATGATCTTCTCCGTGTCTTCGAGCGCGGCGTTGCGCCCCACGTCCGGGTTCGCGCCCGCGCCGAGCCCTTTGGTCAACTTGCCGCCAAGTTGAATCTTGATCGGCGCGCGCGAGCGTTTCAGCGCTTGCAGATCCGTATTGGCGACGAGGAATTCAATGCCCTCGATGCCCGATTCAATCATGCGGTTGACGGCGTTGCCGCCGCCGCCACCAACGCCGATTACTTTAATGCGTGCGCCGGTGATCGGAGGGTCATCATCGATAAAAATATTAATGCCACTACCCGGCTGACGGCTATCCGGTGTCATATTTAATAAGTCCTTTCTCTTCCTATGAACGCCCACCGCTTAGGGAAGCGCCTATACGGTTATTTTGGGCTGTGCGCGCCGGTGACACCCATATATTGCGGACAACATCTTGTGCCGGCTGGCGCGGCAGCATACAACAACTTGTCAGAAAATACTACTAAAACGATTACGAAATTTCGACACGAAGGCGGTCAAGCCGCCGGTTGCCCCGCGTCTGCTGCCCGCCGCGCGCGCCTCGACAGCGTTTGCACGCCCGGCGACGAGCGAGAGACCGGCGGCGGCAGTCCACGCCGGCATCTGAATGTCCTCGATGAGGCCGCCGAAGCGGTCACGTTCGGGAAATCCGAGGCGCACGGGCGCATCGAAAACCTGCTCGGCCACTTCCACCATCCCGCCGAGCAGCGCGCCGCCGCCCGTCAGGATCACGCCGCTCGACAACTGTCTGTCCCATCCCGATTCGCGTATCTCATCGGCGACATGCATCAACACTTCTTCCGCACGCGGTTGCAGGATGTCGCACAAAATCTGGCGCGACAACTGGCGCGGGCCGCGTCCTCCCACCGAAGGCACTTCGACCAGTTCGCCCCGCTCCATCTCGCTCAACCCCGTGCTCGATGCATAGCCGACGCATCGCTTAATCTTCTCCGCTTCCGGGATCGGCGTCCGCAGGCCAAACGCGATGTCGTTCGTGAAATGCGAGCCGCCGAGCGCAAAGACCGCCGTGTGTTGCACCGCGCCGCGCTGGTAGATGACGAGTCCGGTCGTCTCCGCGCCGATGTCCACGAGCGCGGAGCCGAATTCTTTGTCTTCCTCGGTCAAAGACGCTTCGGCGGCGGCCAGTTGTTCGAGCACCATGTCGGACACAACGAGTCCGGCACGGTTGACGGCGTTGATGGCGTTCTGCTTGGCCGTCACCGGACTCGTCACAATATGCACTTTGACGGCGAGCCGCGCCCCGATCATCCCGACCGGATCGTTGATGCCGTCCTGGTCGTCAACGATGAACTCTTGCGGCAGCCGATCCACGATCTCGCGACCCGCCGGGAGTTGAATGGCGCAGGCCGAGTCGATGGCGCGGCGCACGTCCTCCGAAGTGATCTCGCGGTCGCGGCCTGAGACGGCGACGATGGCCTGACCGTTGAAGCCCATGATGTGCGAGCCGGCGAGGTTGATCGTCACTTCTTCGGCTTCCAGCCCGCTCATCCGTTCGGCGGCTTCCACCGCGTGTCGGATCGCCTCAACCGCGTTTTCGGGATTGACGATGACGCCTTTACGCAATCCGCGCGCTTCCGCTTCGCCGATGCCGACGATGTCGAGCATGCCCGATGCCTCGCCCGGCTCGCCGATGATGCACGTCACGCGGCTCGTCCCGATGCTCAAGCCGACCGTGTGCGATCCGCGTTTCGCCATGTGCGTCTCCCGTCCTCCTCGAAAAGGGCACGAACTTTCATCGCGCCTGTGTCTCTGGCTGCCACCTTGTTTTACCTAACCGCTGCGACCCACGCGCCGTGGACGCTCCGCACCGTTTCCGCGTGTTAATCCGGTCGCAGTTTTACTTCCGCGCGCATCAATTTGCTTTGGTGATTCTTTCCGCTTGGCCCCCGAAGCCGCCTGCGCAGTAGTCGCTTTCTTCTCGCCCGTCGAGCGCGTGCTGGTTTTGCCGTTCGGCGCGGGCGTCTGACGTGCGGCCATTTCACTTGCGTTTCCGCTCACGCTCGCGCCTTCGCCGCTCATATTTAAAGCCTGAGAATTGAATCCGATGACGGCGCGCTTGCCCTGCGTCATGTCGATGTAGGTGATGAACGCGCCGCGCGGCGTGCTGCGCTGAAGGTCGAGCGCGTCCACGGCCTGCTTGAGCCGCTTCGTCAAATCATCCCTGCCGAGTCGCACCTCGATCTGCGAATCGTCGCCGGTCAACTGGGCGCGCACATCGCGCAGTTCATCTAAATTCACTTCGCTCACGCGCGACGCCAGCCCCGCCGCCTCCCACTCGCGCGATAGTTCCAGATACTTTTCCACGCGCCGGCGATTCTCCGTCCGGCCCGACTCCGTGCCCGACTCGTCCCAGCCGCGCATGAAAAAGGCGGGCGCATTTTGCGTCGGCGCCACCGTGCCCGTCATCACGCCGTCGTCGTCAACCCAGACGAAACGTCCCGCCGAAGTCCGCACCACGGCGCGCGGCACGCGCTCCGTGATACGCACGCGCAAACCCGATGGCAGCACGCGTGCGACGCTTGCCGTGCGCACCCAGGGTTGTCGTTCAAGTTCCGCGCTGATGGCTTTCAAGTCCGCTTTCCACACGCCCGACACAGCGGCGGCGCGCCGCACTGACGCTGTCAGCTGATCCCCCGAGCCTTGTGAGACGCCGCTGATGTCAACTGTGCGCAGTGCAAAGAAGGAAGAAGAAGCTGCCGTGCGATATGTTGTAAAGATGACCAGCCCGGCGCACACCACGAGCAGTGTCTTGCCGATGAGCGGCATCCACCTGAGCATTCGGCTCCACGAGTTGCCCTGCGCCGCTTTGCGCCCCGGCACAACGCCTTTGCCCCCTCCCCCGCCACGCTTGACGGGACGTTGCTGTGCGATCTCTCCGGCGCGGCCTCTGCCCGCTGCGCCGCTCGCGCGCCCCGCGCGTGGCGTGATGACTTGCTCTCTCAGCATCGCTTAACCTCTTTCCTCTCGCGTCAGCTCTTGTTCGACGGCGGTCGTTCGCCGGAAGTCGTCTCCTCGGTCGCGCCGGGCGTATCCCCGCCGCTATTACTGCTGCTACTGCGCCAGAGTTCGACTTCGTACTCCAACTCGATGCCGCGCTCGCGCCGGATGCGTTCCCTGATCTCTTCGGCGAGCGCGAGCGCATCGGCAGCACGCGCGTTGTCGCCTTCCGTCACGATGAAGTTCGCGTGGACGGGCGAGACCGTTGCGCCGCCTCGTCGCTCGCCTTTCATCCCTATCTCGTCGATCATCTTCCCCGTGCTCAAATTGCTGCCCGGCGGATTTTTGAAGAAGCACCCGGCGGAACGCGCGCCGTGCGGTTGCGTCTCCATCCGCTGCCGTTTGACCTCCGCCATCCGCTCGATGATCTTCGCCGAATCGTCTGGATGCAGACAGAGCGTCACGCCCAACAACAACTCGCCTTCGCGGAAAGAGGTGTGCCGGTAGTTCCACTCGATCTCGCTGCCCGCGACTTCGACGATCCGCCCGCCGCGCGCCACACGCACCGACTCGACGACGTTTCCGATCTCGTGCCCGTAAGCGCCCGCGTTCATCCACAGCGCGCCGCCCACTGTCCCCGGAATGCCGCCCAAGCCTTCAATGCCTGCCAACCCGCGCCGCGCCGCATCCACACACAGGCGCGGCAGCGAATACCCGGCGCTGACATTCACGCGCTCATCCGCAAACAACGCCGTGCCTTTCACTTCGCGCATGCTCAGCACCACGTAATGATGATCCGCATCTTCGGCCAACACGTTGCTGCCCGCCCCAAGCACGCGCCACGCGACCCCGGCGCTCTCCAACGCTCCGGACAACGCTGCCGCCCCCTCTTCCGTCTCCGGCAGCAAGACCCAATCAATCGCCCCGCCCACGCGCAAACTCGTCAACTCCGCAAAGCGTCGCCCGCGTTCGGCGCGCACGCCAGCCCGCGCCGCGATCTCTTCTATCGCTGCGTCCCGCTCCGGCAGGCTCATGATGCTTTGCGTCTCAGTTGTCGTCATTTGCCGTTTTTACCTAACAGTTCGATCAACTCTTCGCCCGCGCGCGAGACATTCCCTGCGCCCAGCGTGATGACCATGTCGCCATGATGCGCCTCGCTCAAGAGAGCCTTGACGGCGGTTTCCAGCGAACCGACGTAGAAAGCGTTCTTGTGCCCGTAACGCTTGACGGCCTCGGTCACGGCCTCCGCCGTTACGCCCTCAATCGGGTCTTCGCTCGCCGCATAGATGTCCGTGATCAACAGCACGTCGGCGTTATTGAAAGAGCGCGCGAACTCGTCCATCTGATCCTGTGTGCGCGTGTAGCGATGCGGCTGGAAGAGCACGACCATGCGGCGTCCCGACGAGCCGACTTTGGCGGCGGCGAGCGTTGCGCGAATCTCGGTCGGATGATGCCCGTAATCATCCACGACGAGCACGCCCTGCGCCTCGCCTTTGAACTGAAAGCGGCGGTTGACGCCCGCATACTCGCCCAAGCCCTCCACTGTTTTTTCAAACGGCACTTCCAACTCGAAACTGAGCGCGATGGCCGCCAGCGCGTTATACACGTTATGCAAGCCGGGCACTTGCAGCTTCACCTCGCCCATCACTTCCTGCCCGCGCCAGACCGTGAAATGCGAACCGAACGGAATATCGAAACGGATGGCGTGCGCCGAAACGTCGGCCTGCGCGCTCAACCCGTAAGTAATGCGCCGCCGCTTAACATGCGGGATCACCGCCTGCACATGCGGATCGTCGAGACACAGCACGGACGCGCCGTAGAACGGTACTTTGTTGACAAACTTGATGAAGCAATCCTGCATGTCTTCCATGTCGCGGTAATAATCCATATGCTCGCGGTCAATGTTCGTCACCACGGTGAAGGTCGGCGCGAGCATCAAAAACGATCTATCGCTTTCATCCGCCTCAACCACCATCAACTCGCTTTTGCCCAGCCGCGCGTTCGACCCGAACGCGCCGACGACGCCGCCCACCACCACCGTCGGGTCAAGCCCCGCCGCGCCGAACACCATCCCGATCATCGAAGTGGTCGTCGTCTTTCCGTGCGAACCGGCGACGGCGACCGTGTCCTGCTTGAGTCGCATCAACTCGGCCAGCATCTCCGCCCGCGCGATGACGGGAATCGAACGCTCGCGCGCCTCGATCAGTTCCGCGTTGTTGTCGCGCACCGCCGTCGAACGAACCACCACCTGCGCCTCGCCCACATTCTCCGCCCGGTGTCCTTCGTTGACCGTGACACCCAATTCTTCCAAACGATCCGTCACGCTCGAACGCTTCATATCCGAACCCGACACGCGGAATCCGAGGTTGCATAAGACCTCGGCGATGCCCGACATGCCGATGCCGCCGATGCCGACCAGATGCACATGTCGAATGCGGTGAAACATTTGTCAGTAGTCAGTAGTCAGTAGTCAGTAGTCAGTAGTCAGTAGTCAGTATTTTTATCTGATTTACCGACGACTGTTACTAACGAGCTATTAACCTTTCAATCAAATCTACCGTCAGTCCGGCGGCGTTAGGTCGTGCCATTTTGCGGCTCGCCCCTTCGCGCCGTGTGATCTCTTCGGAGTCGTTTATCAACTCGGCGATCTCTTCCGCCAACGCTTCGCCCGTCAACTTCTCCTGAAGGATCATGCGCGCCGCACCCGCTTGCTCTAACACCTCGGCATTGCGCTGCTGTTCGAGTTGGCCGGGGAGCGGGATCATGATCGCCGTCTTGCCCGCCGCCATCAATTCCGCAGCGGTCGTCGCTCCGGCGCGTGAGACGATCAAATCAGCTTTGCTGAATTCACCCACCATGTCGTCGAGGTATTCTTCGATCTCGGCGCGCTTCGTCCAACCCGCCTGCTCGTAACCGGCGCGCACCCGCTCGAAATCCAACTTCCCCGTCTGGTGCGTGATGTGCAGAACCTCACGGTGCGCCGCGAGGTGCGGCAAGGCCGCGACCATCGCGTTGCTCACCGCCCGCGCCCCTTGCGAACCGCCGAAGAGCAATAAAGAAAAACGCGAAGGGTCGCGCATTTTCGCCGGAATGTCAAAGAACTCGCGGCGCACCGGGTTTCCGGTCACTATCGCCTTGCCGCGAAAGTACGGAAGCGTCGCCTCGAACGAAACGGTCGCCGCGTCAACAAATTGGGCGAGCCGCCGGTTCGTAAAACCGGGCACGGCGTTCGACTCCATGACGAGCGTCGGCAGTCTCATTAAAGCCGCCGTCAACAGCACCGGCCCCGTCACGTACCCGCCCGCGCCGACGACGATGGTTGGACGAAACTCACCAATCAAGCGCCGCGCCGCGATAAAACTTTTCGGCAGCAGCCACAACCCGTGAAGGCGGGCGCGCCAATTCATGTTCGTCAACCCCGCGCTTTCAATGAGCGACAACTCGAAGCCCGCTTGCGGCACGAGCCGCGTCTCAAGGCCGCGCGCCGTGCCGACGAATTGCACAACCGAACGGGGATGGCGGTTCATCAACTCTTTCGCGACCGCCAACGCCGGGTAGATGTGCCCGCCCGTCCCCCCGGCGGCGGCGAGGACGCGCATCGTCGAAATCAACTCCGGCCTTCCGGTCGCCACGCCTGCGCGACTGTGGCACGAGGACGAAGCGCCACCGAAGACTTAATCATCTCAACCGACCTGCGCGACGCCGCATCGCTTTGCGCCGTTCCCTGCTGCGAGATGTTCAACAGCACGCCGACGCTCACCAGCGTCAAGAGCATCGACGAACCGCCATACGAGATGAACGGGAGCGGGATGCCCTTCGTCGGAACCAGCGAGAGCACGACGCTGATATTGAACAACGCCTGCGCGACGATGCCAACCACAAGCCCCAAGCCGAGCAGCATCCCGAAACGATCCGGCGCACGCAACGCGGCACGCACGCCGCGCCACAGGAACAAGCCGAAGACCGCGACAAGCGTCAGCGCGCCGATCAGACCCAACTCTTCGCCCACCACCGCGAAGATGAAATCTGAGTGCGCGAAGGGCAGGAACAGCATCTTCTGTCGCCCCTGCGCAAACCCCAGCCCCTCCGTCCCGCCCGACCCGACCGCGATCAAAGATTGCACCACCTGAAAGCCCGTGCCCTGCGCGTCGGCCCACGGATCGAGGAAGGCCGTCACGCGCCCCAAACGCCACGGAAAGAGCACGATCATCAACACGACCCCGACCAAACCGATTGCGCCGAGCACGCCCAGATACAACAAACGCGCGCCCGCCGTGAAGAGCAACACCGCACAAATGATGCCGAGCATCATCGCCGTGCCGAGGTCCGGCTCCGCCGCGACCAGCGCGACGAGCGTACCCGTCATCAAGACGCACGGCACGAAAGTTTTCCACAGCGCATCCTCTTCGCCCGCGCGTCTCTCCAGAAACCGCGCGAGGAAGATCGTCAAAGCGAGTTTCGACAACTCCGAAGGTTGCAGCGAAAAGCCGCCGAACCTGATCCATCGATGCGCGCCGTTGATGCGCGGGAAGGCGAACACCGCGAGCAGCAGCACCACGGTTCCCGCCAGCAACGCGACGATCACGCGGCGGTCGCGCAAACGCCCGTAATCGAAGTGCATCGCGCCCATCATCGCGAGCAAGCCCGCCACCGTCCACATCGCCTGCCGCTTGACGTAGTGATACTGCGTGCCGTTTTCGGCAAACGCCAGATCGGCAGACGCGCTGTAGACCATCACGACGCCAAACAGCGCCAGCCCTACCGTCGCCGCAAACAACCACTCGTCAGCTTGTAGCTTTCTGGCCATCACAAAAGTTAGGGATGAGGGATGAGGGCGGAGGGATGAAAAGCACCTCTGCCCTCTTGTTCCTTATTCATCCCTCCGCCCTCCGCCCTCATCCCTTCAAGAACCGCTTCTTTAAACACTCGCCCGCGATGCTCGTAGCTCTCGAACATGTCCCAACTGGCGCACGCGGGCGCGAGCAGCACCACATCGCCGGGGCGCGCGGCGTCAAAGGCAAGACGGACGGCCTCGCGCATGTCTGCCGCGCGGATGATCGCGGCGTAATCTTTCAACTCACGCTCAATGCGCTCGGCGTCTTCGCCGAGCACGACGAGGGAGCGCGCCTTGCGCTCGATGAGCGGAGCGAGCGGGGCGTAAGGAGCGTTCTTGCCGCGCCCGCCGAGGATCACAATGAGCCGCCCTTCCAGGTCCGCAAACGCTTCGAGAGATTTCAGCGTCGCGTCAACATTCGTCGCTTTCGAGTCGTTATAAAATTCGACGCCCCCGATCCCGGCGACGCGTTCGAGACGATGCTCGACCGGACGAAAACGCTTGACCGTCTCGCGCATCGCATCGGGCGCAGCGCCGCAGGCGAGTCCGGCGGCCAGCGCGGCGAGCACGTTCTGGACGTTGTGCAGCCCGCGCAACCCTATCTCGTCGCGCGTCAGCAACACGCGTTCGGCCCCGCCGGAACGCGCCACGATCTCGCGCCCGTCGCGCAGGAACAAGCCCTCTTCAAGCTCGCGCTCGACGCTGAAGAACACGACGTGGGCGCGCAAACCCTTCGCCCACGAAGCGACGATCTCATCGTCCGCATTGAGAATCGCCACGTCGCCCGCCTCCTGATTGCGGAAGATGCGATGCTTGGCCGCGCCGTAGTCGGTCAGGCTCTCGTAGCGGTCCATGTGGTCCGGCATCAGGTTCAGAACAACGGCGACGGTCGGATGAAAATCGGCAATCGTCTCAAGCTGATAGCTCGAAACTTCGGCGACAATCCAACCATCTTCGCGCGACGATTCTATTAATGAGACGAGCGGCGTGCCGATGTTGCCGCCCATTTGCGCGGGCAATTTCGCGCCGCGCAATAATTCGCCGACGAGCGCGGTCGTCGTCGTCTTGCCGTTCGTGCCCGTGATGGCGACGATGCGCCCGCGCAGGTATCGCGATGCGAGTTCGACCTCGCCAACCACCTCCGCCCCCGCGCGATCCATGTAACGCACCGGAATATTTTTCGACGGTACGCCGGGACTGACCACGACGAGTTCGATCTGATCCATTAACCACATCGGCACGTCGCCCGCGAGCAATCCGACGCCTGCCGCCTTTAACGCCAACGCCTCGCAGGGCCATTCTTCAATCGGCTTGCGATCATTCAAAGCGACCACCGCCCCGCGCGCCGCCAGAAAACGCGCCGCCGCGATGCCGCTCAATGCCGCCCCGATGACCAGAACTTTTTTACCCTCTACCAGCAAGTTTTTCAGCCTTCTATCATCTAACTCGCATCTCAAATTCCAAATCTCAAATCCGACATCACAAGTTTCAAATTCACGTCCCACGTAAACCGTCGCGGCCAAGTTCATTTCACCGCAGTTTCAAAGTTGAGAGGCTCAGCAGCGCGAACAAAATCGCGAGGATCAGGAAGCGAAAGACGACCTTCGATTCTTTCCATCCCTGCATCTCGAAATGGTGATGCAGCGGCGTCATCTTGAAGAGCCGCCTTCCGGTGCCGGTGCTCCGCTTCGTCATCTTGAAGAAAGAGACCTGCAACATCACCGAGATCGCTTCGAGCACGAAGACGCCGCCGACCAGTAACAGGATGAATTCCTGTTTCGTCAAAATGCCAATCGTGCCGAACGCGCCGCCGATAGCCAGACTCCCCACATCGCCCATGAAGACTTCGGCGGGCGGCGCGTTGTACCACAAAAAACCCAGACTCGCCCCGACCATCGCGCTGCAGAAGACCGTGAGTTCCGCCACTTCCGGTCTGTGCTGCAAGGCCAGCATCCCGGCGAAACGCGCGTCGCCCGTGATGTAGGTCAATCCCGTCAACGCGGCCATCGCGACGAAGGTGACGCTGATCGCCAAACCGTCCAATCCGTCCGTCAGATTCACCGCGTTCGACGTGAACTGAAGCACGAGGATGATGAACGGCAGATACAAAAGAGGCCCGATCTTCGTGATGTCCGAGAGCGCGGTCGCCTTGAAGAACGGCAGATTCACGGTCCACGAATAGTCGCTGAAGAAAAAGAGAGCGCACCACACGCCCGCTGCGATCAGAAGTTGCCCGGCGAGTTTCTTCCGCCCCGTCAACCCCAGACTCTGTTTGCGCGCCACCTTCTGATAGTCGTCAATAAACCCGATGGCGGCAAACAGCACCGTCGAGATCAAAGTGATCCAGATGTAAAGATTCGCCAGACGCGCCCAGAGCAAAGTCGAGACGAGCACCGAACCGATGATGAGGACGCCGCCCATCGTCGGCGTGCCGCGCTTCGCCATGTGCGCCTGTGGCCCTTCCTCCCTGATCTCCTGCCCGATGTTCCATTCCTTGAGCATCCGGATGACACGCCCGCCGAAGAAGAGCGAGATCAACAGCGCGGTGACGGTCGCGTAAGCCGTGCGAAACGTGACGTACTGAAACACGTTCAACGCCTTGATGAAATACGACTGCTCGCCCGGCCCGGCGAGGCGCAGATAAATCAATTCGTAGAAGATGTAATAGATCATCGGATTTGAGTGATGAGTGATAGCTCATAAGTGATGGGTGAAAAACAGAACTGCATTGTCTTTTTACTCATCACTCATCACTCATCACTGATTTCATAACGTTCGCGCAACGATTCAACGATCCGTTCCATGTGCACGCCGCGCGATCCTTTCACCAACACCAGATCGCCCGTTCGCACCTCTTCGAGCAATGCGGCGGCGGCGGCTTCCGTCGTCGGGAAAAATTTTGCCGCCTCCCGGTTCATCCCCGCTTCCCGCGCGCCCTCGGTCAACTCGCACGCCAACCCGCGCACGCCCCACAGCATCCCGATCCCCATCCGCGCGATCTCGCGTCCCGCCTCACGGTGCAACTCCGTGCCCGTCGCGCCCAACTCCAACATCTCGCCGGCGACGATGATGGTCCGGCTCGGCCCGCTTGCCCTCTCGCCGCTCCCACTTCCTTCTGCAACCGAACGCGCCATGCTCAGGAGCGAGCGCGGGTTCGAGTTGTAGGAATCGTCGATCACGCTGAACCCGGCGGTGAAAGCGATAACCTCGCCGCGCATCTCTGATGCGGACGCGCTTTGAAGCGCATGCGCTATGCTCTCCGGGGCGATCTCGAAACAGGTGGCGACCGTAGCGGCGGCGAGCGCGTTCAATAGATTATGACGACCGGGCAAAGCCAACTGCGCCTGCGCTTCGCCGAGCGGCGTGCGCAGGCGGAATCGTGTGAGACCGAAACGCGCGCTCTCGATTTCGGTGGCCGTCACGTCAGCCGCGCTTTCAAGTCCGAAGGTGAGCGTGCGCCCGCCACGGCGATGCTTGCCGCGCATCGCGGCGACGCGCGCATCGTCGGCGTTCAGGATCGCCGTGCCCTGCGATTTTAAATTTTCAATGAGCTGCGCCTTGCCTTCGGCGATCTGTTCGATGGAATCGAAAAACTCCAGATGCACGGGCGCGACGTTTAATACAACCGCGATGTCCGGCGGCGCAATTTGAGCGAGCCGCCCGATCTCGCCCAACATTGATTGCCCCAATTCCAACACCGCCACGTCGAAATCCGCTGGCCGCGCGCGCGCCGTCTCCATCTGTAGGATCGACAGGGCGAGGCCGAGTTCGTTATTGAAATTCTTCTGTGTTTTCAACACTCGCCGACCTGACGCGGCAAGGACGTGCGCCGTCAAATCCTTCGCCGTTGTCTTCCCCGCACTCCCCGTGATCGCAACGACCGGCCCGCCCCACGCCGCGAGCGCGCCGCGCGCCACCTCCTGCAACGCTTCAATAACATCATCCACGAGAAGCAGTTGGCGGCGGTACGCTTGCAGATCGGTATCGCCTTCGACGCGCTCGCGGCGTGCGACCACTGCCGCCGCGCCGCGCTCGATGGCGGCGGGGATGAAGCGGTGCGCGTCGTCAAAAGAGGTGGCGGTGAAATAATGCCGCCGGTAATCTTCGGGCGAGAGGGCGAAGAAGAGTTCGCCCTGTGTGACGGTGCGCGAGTCGATGGAAAAACCCGTCAACTCTTTGTCAAAGAACTCTCGCGTCTCTGCGTCCTCAGCGCCCGTTGTGGCGGCGCGCATCCATTGAGACGCTGTTAGTATCTTCACGCTGCTGTTTCTTCCTTTGCGTCGATTTTCGGCAACTTCGACGGTTCCCCGCGCGCGGCTCGATGATTTGATTTTCGTGCGCTGCGTTTGCGCCGCAACCGTTCCCGGCAATCAACGATTCTACGTCTCAGTTCGTAATGTTGATTATCCTGCGGAGGAAGTGTCATCAATGTCTCTCCGTCAAACTTCGCTCCCGGCACGGACGCGTGCCGCCGGGTGCAATTTCGCTTTATTCGCTTCTGCCGAATTCGACGCGGATCGTTTGTCCGGATTCGATCAACGCGCCCGCCGCCGGTTGTTGCTCGACGGCGCGGCCTTCGCCGTGCGCTTCGAGTTCGAGACCGAGTTGCGCGCAGATTCGCGCCGCATCGCGGACGCTGCGACCACGGATATCGGGCATCAACAACCCGTGCTCTGCCGCCGCCGCATAAACTACTTCTCTCACCTCACCCGCGCCGCGTTTTTGTTCCACGCTCTGCGGCAACATCGCCTGCGCCGCCGCCGCTGCCTGAAAAGATTGCGTTGAAGTACGCTGTCCAGGCGTCTGCGCGCTGTCCAGAGACAAATGGACTTGCGCGAGATTCTCATCCCCGTTCGCGGGCGCTCTCAACTCCGTGTCAGGCGTGATATCGAGATAAGGCAACACGCTCTCGGCGATCTCGCGAAAGACGGGCGCGGCCACCGTCCCGCCGTAGTAAGAACCGGCGGGTTCGTCGATGACGACGATGATCACGACCGCCGGATTTTCGACCGGCGCGAAACCGACGAATGATGCGACGTATTTACTCTTCGAGTAAGCGCGCGTCTTCGGATCGATCTTCTGCGCCGTCCCGGTCTTGCCCGCCGCCGTGTAGCCGTCGAGTTGCGCGAGTTTGGCCGTCCCGCTCAAGGTCACGCTCTCCAACATGGGACGGAGCGTCCGCGCCGTCTGTGCGCTCACGACGCGGTGCGATTCCGGTTTCGTGCTCTGGACCACCGCACCGTTTGCGTCGCGCACCTCTTTGACGAGATGCGGCGCGATGCGCAAGCCGTCGTTGGCAATCGCCGCGAAAGCCGCCGCCATTTGAATCGGCGTGACGCCGACTTCCTGGCCGATGGCGACCGATCCCATCGAACTCGGATGCCACTTGTCGGGCGGGCGCACGAGGCCGCGCGTCTCGCCCGTCAACTCAATGCCCGTCTTGTGGTTGAAACCGAAGCGCATCATGTAGTCGAACATGCGCTCTTTGCCCACGCGCAAGCCCAACTTGATCGCGGCGACGTTGCTCGACTTGGCAAGCGCTTCCGTCACGGTGAGCGTGCCGTATGGATGACTGTCGCGGACGGTGCGCCCGAAGAGATTGATCGATCCCATCTGGCAATCGATGAGGTCGGTGGGGCGCGCGAGTTTCTCTTCGATGGCGGCTGAATAGGCCACGACCTTGAAGGTCGAACCCGGCTCATAAATGTGCTGCAACGCCTGATTAGTGCGCACGTCCGCCGCGATCTTCTTCGCGCCGTTCGGGTCGAAGGTCGGCGCGTTCGCCAGCGCGAGAATTTCGCCCGTGCGCGGGTCGAGGACGAGCGCCGTGCCCGATTTTGCGTGCGACGCTTCGACGGCGGCGGCCAGTGCGCGCTCGGCTTGATACTGGATGTTTTGATCAATCGTCAGCACGATTGACTGGCCGGGTTGCGCTTCGACTTCAAAACTTCTAAACGGTTTATGCCGCGCGTCCTTGTCGAAAACGGTTTTGCCCGCATCGCCGCCCAGCGCGGCGTTTTGAAAAAGTTCAATGCCCGCCAAACCTTCGTCGTCCGTCCCCACATAGCCGAGCACATGCGCGGCAAGCGCGCCGTTCGGGTAATAACGCTTCGGCTCCCTGACCGCATGCACGCCCGCGAGTTTCAATCCATGAACTTTCGCCGCCTGTTCCGCGTCAAGTTGCCGCGCGAGCCAGACAAACTTTCGCTTTGACCGCTGCCCCTCTTCGAGACGCGCCTTGAGCGGTGCGCTATCGATGCCGAGCACGGCGGCCATCAGGTTCGCCGTCTCACCCGCATCGAGTTTTTCATCGGGCACGGCGAAGAACGAATCTACATCGAGGCTGCGCGCGAGTTCGCGCCCGCGCCGGTCGAGTATGAGACCGCGCAGCGCGTTCGTCCGCCCACTCTGTTGCTGCTGCCTGCGTGCGCGGTCGCTCAGGCGTTCGTATTGTCCGACTTGCAGGTAGACGAGCCGTCCGCCGATGGCGAGCATCCAGAGGACCAGCACAAGGACGACGAGAGAGACGCGCTGGCGTAAGGCGTCGGGTCGGGTTTTTGTTCTCGCGTTGAAGCGTTCGGGCATGACGGAAAATAACTTTTTCAACAATCCGCGCCAGCGCGCCGGTTATTGAGGAATAATCGCAAAGAACTTATGGTAAAACTCGAAGCCAACACGGGGGAGCAAGCGAGGGGAAGCAAACTTGGGGCGTTCCTCTGTTCTCAGATCAGCGCTTGGCGGAACGCCCGCGTGGCTTCTCCGGCGCGGCGGGCGGCTGAGAGGCGGCAGATTCCGGTGCGACGTTTCTGCGCGCTCCGTTGATCTGCGACGGGCGCGCCGGCTGCATACCGATCTCGCGTGCTGCACGATCCAGCGAAGCCGGGGCCGTCGCCGCGTTAATCTGTAAGATGAGTTGCTGCTGCTCTTCCATCAAATGCACTCGTTCAGCGCGCAACTTCTCGCTCGCGTAACCATAGCGCACCGAAGCGAAATGCTGCCCGGCGGCAACCACAAAACCTCCAGCCATCCCCAGCCCGCAGACGAGCATGACGAGTTGACGCTTGAGCGCGCGGGTGTCGTGTTCGCGGTGGATACCGTTATTCAAATTTTGCCGGGGGAATCTTTTCATGACCGTTTCCCGTTTTCCACAAAATACAGGCCGACATGGTCGCAGAGACTTCTGGAACTGAATGTGTGCGCCTAAGTATTCAAGAAGTTTCAAGTGGCGCGGGCGACTTCGACATCATCGAGTTTCCGGCAGGCGCGTAATTTGGCGCTTCGTGCGCGCGGATTGTCGTCAAGTTCCGCCGGGGTGGGGGTAACAGGTCGTCGAGTTAGTATTTCGACGCTACGGCGTGCGCCGCAGGCGCACAACGGAAGACGTGAATCGCACTCGCACTGCCCCGCCAGGCGGCGCAACGCGCGCTTCACGACCCGGTCTTCAAGCGAGTGAAAACTGATGACGACCAGACGGCCAGACGGTTGTAAAAGATCGTTAGAAACTTCAAGAAATGCGGCCAGCGCTTCGAGTTCGTGGTTGACCGCAATGCGCAGGGCCTGAAACGTGCGCGTCGCCGGATGAATACGGTCAGTGCGTTTGTAGCCGACCGCCCGCGCGACCAGTTCGGCTAACTCGACCGTCCTTTCAATCGCCCGTCCCTCGTTGCGCCTTTCGACGATCCAGCGCGCAATGCGGCGCGACTTACGCTCCTCGCCGTATTCAAAAATGATGCGCGCGATCTCTACCTCCGGCAGCCGGGCGAGCAGTTCCGCCGCCGTCTCATCTTCACCGCCCGCGTTCATACGCATGTCGAGCGGCGCGTCATGGCGAAAGCTGAAACCCCGCGCCGCCGAATCAAACTGAAGCGATGAGACGCCCAGATCGGCCAACACGCCGCTCGCCCGCGTCTCTCCTGCCGCCGTCAAGACGTGCGCGATCTCATCAAAGTTTGCATGCACGGCGCGGAAGCGTTCCTCGAACCGTGCCAGACGGCTCTCGGCAAACTGCAATGCTTCCCGGTCGCGGTCAATTCCGATGACGCGCACCTGCGGAGCGGCTTCGAGCAACGCTTCGCTGTGGCCTCCCAAGCCCAGCGTCGCATCGACGAACAACCCGCCGCGCTCCGGCGCGAGATACTGCACCGCTTGTTGCAGCAACACGGGGCGATGGGGCGCATCCGGCCCCCCACCTGATGCAATCATCACCACCGCCCCGTGAAGTCGTTCAAAGAACAGAAAAACAGTAACGAGTGACGAGTAACAGGTGACGAGTCAGAGCAAGCTTTGGTTTTTAACTTGTCATCTATCACTCGTCATTCGTCACTTTCTTCAAATTCCGAGTCGCGCCATCGACGACTCGTCCTCTTCCGTGTACGGGTCTGAGAGCAGTCGTTGCTGGAATTTTTCCAACTCCCAGACTTCCAGATAATTCAGGTAGCCGAGCACCGCCACATCGCCCACGACGCCCGCGCTTTTCCTCAGCAACGGGTGAATGAGCACCCGCCCCTGCCCGTCCATTGTGGCCTGCTGCCCGTAATAATTCGTGCGGTCGAGGAACTTGCGTCGCGCCGGGTCCATCGAAGGCAGCAGAGCAAGTCGTTGCTCGATGCCTTCCCACTCAGCTAACGGGTAGAGACGCACGCTTTCACCGTTTAAACTCGTGACGTAAACTTCCGCGCCATGATTTTTCTGTATGTAACGGCGGAAAGCGGTCGGCACTTTGAGTCTCCCTTTCGCATCCAGCCGCGCCGGGTAATTTCCTCTTAACATACGGCTTCAGCGGTTGTGTGTGACGATTATTGCTTAAAAGTTAAAGTATAACTTAAACCGTTTGCGCCAAAATGCTCTAATAGGCCCACTTTGAGCCACTATTCTCCACTTGCTGCGAATACTACGCTCCATTACCGGACAGTGTCAAGACCAAAAACATTGTGGAACAGATAATTTTAAGCACCATTTAGTGTAATTTACTCTCAAAACTGCTTAAGCAGAGCGCGAAAAGTCCCGTAGGAGCATAAACTGCTTAAAATCCCGCCTGTCACTTTGCTATGGCATCCTGTATAGTTTACGCACCGTGATTTGGCGCAAACACAATAATTCGACTCGATATGCATGATTAGCTTTGGCGGACTTCTTTTCTACGGCGCGTTGATAGCATTTGCCAACGTGATCGGCGGCTTATTGCTCGCTCGTCCACGCACTAATTTGCGGGATGCCCATTTTCTGCGCTATTTAATCGCGCTCGGCGCGGGCTTTATGCTGGCGGCGATCTTTATCGAGATACTGCCCGAAGTTGTGCGTTTGTGGACAGCAGGCCAGGAAGATGTGAGCGACGCCGTGCTCGGAGCAATGACGCTGTTGTTGACTGGCTACCTTTTGATCCATCTTTTCGAACACACCATCGCGCCTCATTTTCACTTCGGGGAAGAAACGCACACGGAGGCAATGCTTCAACCGAAAGCGGCCTACACGGCCATCGCCGGGCTCTCCATCCATACTTTTTTCGACGGCGTCTCCGTGGCCGCCGCTTTTCTGGTGAATTTCAAGGCCGGACTGCTGGTTTTCGTCGCCGTCCTGCTCCACAAAGTGCCCGAAGGATTTACGGCGGCCTCGATCATGCTGGCTTCGGGTCGCTCGCCGCGCCGCGCCCTCATGGCGACGCTCATCATCGGGACGGCGACGCTCGGCGGAGTATTGTGCGTGGCGATTCTACAGGCACGGATGAGCGCGGCGGTGGCCTACGCCCTTCCCTTTTCGGCTGGGGTGACGCTGTACGTCGCCGCGAGCGATTTGATCCCGGAGGTCAATCATATGGAGCGGAAAAATCCGCTCGTTTCAATCGTCGTCTTCGCTGGCGTCGCGCTTTTTTACCTTTTGCACAAGCTGATCGAAGGATGACGGCGAGGCCCGCAGAGCAAGACTAAACCTGTCAACCTGTGGTATTGAGGCCACTGCTCTAGCGCCTCGTTCATTTTTACCTTTTACCTTTTGCCTGTCGCCTTGTATCATCAGTTCATACCCATGCGAATCCGACGAACATTTCCCGCGTTGATAGTTTTCGTGCTCCTCTGCGTATCCGGCAGTTTCACGGCAGCGCGCGCGCAAACGACCGCCTCGCCGCTCCCCGCTCCGACCGGCTACGTCAACGACTACGCCAACGTGATCGATCCGGCGACGAAAGCTCAGTTGGAAACTATCCTTACTAATCTGGATAAACAGGCGCAGATCGAGTTTTCCGTCGTCACGGTGAACACCACCGGCGAGCAGGACATCTTTGACTACACGCTGGCGGTGATGCGCGGTTGGGGCATCGGTTCGGCTGAGAAAGGCGGACTGTTGCTCTGTGTGGCCGTCGGCGACCGCAAATACTTTACGCAGGTGAGCCGGCATCTGGAAGGGGATTTAACCGACGGGCTCGTCGGCCAAATTCAGCGGGAGCGTCTCGTCCCCTCTTTTAAAGCGGGCAATTACAGCGAGGGCATCAGCAATGCGGTGCGCACTTACGTCGCGACGCTCGCCGAAAAGCGCGGTTTCAGCGTGGCGGGTATCGAACAGCGCGACGTTTACCGCCAGCCGCAGCGGTCAAGAGAAACAAGTCGCGGCGGCATCTCGCCCTGCCTGATCATTTTCGTCGTCATCATCCTGCTGCTGATTTTTTCCCGCAGAGGCGGCGGCGGTGGCAGTGGTTGTCTTAGTTTCCTGTTGCTTAACTCGCTTTTGAACAGTGGTGGGGGCGGTGGGCGCGGTTCGAGCGGTTGGGGCGGCGGCGACTTCGGTGGCGGTGGCGGTGGTGGCTTCGGCGGCTTTAGCGGCGGGGGCGGCGATGCGGGCGGCGGCGGCTCGGGCGGCAGTTGGTAGGGCTTGTCTGTTGTCCGTAGTTCGTTATTAATTGTTCAATCGAATCCTGGGCGTCCAGCGTATGAACCACAAACAACGGACAACTGGCTACGGACAATTGACGGCCTTTACCTGAGGAGTGTTGATGGCAAACAGAGTTGCGCAAGAGGCTCTCAATCATCTGGTTGGCGACCTGCGTGCGACGCATGGCGAGAACCTCGCGGCAGTGGTGCTGTACGGGTCGGCGGCGGCAGGCGATTACATCGACGAAAGTTCCGATTACAATTTGCTGATCGCGCTGCGGCGCATCACGCCCGAAGATTTACGGCAGGCGCAGGCCCCTCTACGCGAGTGGCGGCGTCTGGGTCATCCGTTGCCGGTCTATTTCACGGTTGAGGAATTGCGCGACGCGGCGGACGTTTTTCCGATTGAGTTTCATCAAATGCAGCGCGCCCGCGTTGTGCTCTACGGCGACGATCCTTTTGCGGCGTTCGTCATCAACGATCATAACTTACGTCATCAAACCGAATACGAACTGCGCAGCAAGTTGATCCAGCTTCGGCGGCTCTACATTCCGGCGTCAGTTTCAATCGACAAGTTGATTGACCTGATGGGCGAGAGCCTGACGAGTTTCGCGGCGTTGTTTGCCCCCGCGCTGATGTTGCATGGAGTGAAGGAGCCACCCATCTTGAAGCAGGAGTGCGTGCGCGCGGCAGTTAAACGATTCGGATTAAACGGCGAACCGTTCGAGCGCATCTTTGCCATGCGCACGACGACGGGCGCGCGTCCGGCGAGCGACGCGGAGGCGCACGAGCTTTTCACCTCGTACCTCGCGCAGATCGAGCAAGTCACCGAAGCGGTCGATGAACTCAGGGTAGACACTGAGAAATTCAGGTTGGACACTGAGAAATGATGGGATCAAAAGTTGCAAGTCTAGCGATCTCAGGCTGTCGATGCTTTAATTGAATGAGGAGAAAGTAATGAATAAGAGAAAATTTTTGTTATTGGCCTGCGTGGTATTCGTTTCCATGACGGCCAGCGGGTGCGGCTACAATACACTGCAATCGAAACAGCAGAACGTGAAGGCGAAGTGGGCGGGCGTAGAAAATCAATTGCAACGACGCGCCGATTTGGTTCCGAATCTCGTGTCGGCGGCGCAGTCGGCGGGAGTGCAGGAGCAGGAAGTCTTCGGACAAATTGCCGAGGCGCGCTCGCGCCTGCTGAACGCGACGGGTGCTCAACCGCAGGGCGAAGGCGGCGACAAATCGCCGGAGCAGAAACAGGCGGTGATCGAAGCCAACAACAGTTTCGGCGGTACCATCGGGCGTTTGCTCTCGCTGCAAGAGAATTATCCGGTGTTGCAGTCGAACCAGAATTTTTTGAAGTTGCAGGATGAATTGACGGGCACGGAGAATCGTCTGGCGACTTCGCGCAACGACTACACCGGGGCGGCGCAGGATTACAACACGACGCGCGGCAGTTTCCCGACCGTCATCTCCGCGAAGCTCTACGGTTTCAAAGAAGAGCCGTATTTCAAGGCCGACGAAGGTTCGCGTCAAGCACCGCGCTTTGATCCGAACACGATGCGGCGCAACCAAGGCAACAACAAATAGCTCACGCCTGAGCAACGCGGGTCGCCAGCAACTTACTCAACCAAAAGCCGGAGGCAGCTTTCAAGCGAAAGCTGCCTCCGGCTTTTTTCATCTGTTCAATGCAAGCGGACTCGCGCCAAAGTTCTTTACCCCTTTTCAGAAGCCGCGCGCACTGCACATGCCGCAGTGATCGCAAGGCTTTTCGCCCGGTTCGACGTTGCAGACTTTTTCGCGCTCGAAGAATTCGACCAACTCCGAGACGGCCTCGCCGATGCCGAAACGCTCTTGGCTCGGATGCACCGCCGGGACATAGGTGCCGCTCAACCAGTGCGCGGGGTTGCCGCTCGTTTGCGTCGAAGCGGCGCGGTCGCCCGGCGGCATGGAGCGAGGTTGAGATGGCTGCTCTTCGGGCATATCGGCGTTTGCTGCGCGCTCAATCGGAGGCGACCTATTCGTGACGTGTGATTCGATCTGTGTGAGTCGCTGTCGTATCTCGGAGAGACCTGCGCGCAGCGCGGCGAGTTCATCCGGGGAGTTGGCGGCGTGGCGCACGGCGGGAGACGTGGTCTCCGGTTCGCTTTCTCGGGCGAGACGGTTGGCGATGCGTCCGGCCAGTGAACGAATCGGGTCTTGCTCTCTCGCGCTCATCGTCTCTCGCCTCCCTTCTCTTCCGGCAACAGGTCAATGTAATCCACCACGCCCACGATGGCCGAATCAATCGCCGCGCCCGCTTCTTTGGTCGCCGCCGTCGAAGCGCCCCAACCCTCCTGCACAATGAGCACCGTATCACCGACGCCGGAATCAACCGAGTCGAGTGCGATCAAAGTCGCGCCCATTTCTTCGCCTGCGAGGCTCAAGGGCTGGCACAACATTACACGCGCATTCGCATATCGCTCGTTCTTCTGCGTTGCCACCACGTTGCCGATCACGCGCGCGAGAATCATTCGTCAGCGTCTCTCCTGTGTAACGTGTTGGTCCGAATCGACGATGGCGATGATGGTGCAATCGGTCGGCGTATCTTCACGGCGAAACGGAAAACTCGCTTCTTTGCCGCGACACCAGACGACCAACTCGCCGATGCCCGCGCCAATCGCATCGAGCGCGACGAGTGGGCTGCCCTGCGATTTGAGTTGCGCGTCGAGCGATTGAATCACGAGCAACTTGCGCCCCTCCAGCGAATCGTTCTTCACCGTTGCCACCACCGTCCCGATGACGCGCGCGAGTTGCATGATCAGTTTTTAGTTTCCAGTTTTTAGTACAGCCTTGTTCGTTCGCTGAAAACTGAAAGCTGTTCAATCGTTGACGAAATCCACCGTGTCGATGATACCGACAATCGCGGCATCGATGGGCGCGTCCTTCATGCCTTCGGCGAGTCGCGCGCTCGAACCGGCGACGACGAGCACCCGCTCGTGGTAGCCCGCGCCGACCGTATCGACGGCGACCGTGTAGCCGCTCGCCTCCGTGCCATCCAAATTGAGCGGGCGCACGATCAGGAGTTTCTTGCCTCTGAGCCGTTCATCCTTTTGCGTGGAGACGACTGTGCCGAGAATACGCGCGATAATCATAATTCAAGGGACGAGTGACAAGTGACGAGTGCCAGGCAAGAACAAGTTTTTCGTTTTAACTTGTCACTCGTCACTCATCACTTTTTAGTTGTTGTTGCCGATGGGCAGGGCGTCATCGACGCTGCCGTGCGGGCGCGGGATGACATGGACGCTGACGAGTTCGCCGACCCGACGCGCCGCTGCCGCCCCGGCATCCGTTGCGGCCTTGACCGCCGCTACGTCGCCGCGCACGATGGCGGTGACAAATCCCGCGCCGATCTTCTCATACCCGACGAGCGTGACGTTCGCGGCCTTCACCATTGCGTCCGCCGCTTCGATCATCGCCACGAGACCTTTCGTCTCAACCATTCCGAGTGCTTCCTGTGCCATTGCGCCGTCTCCTCGTCAATCGTGTTTAGTTAAAATTCTCTTTCCAGTCTTAACCCATCAATCTCAAATCCGCAATTTGAAATCAGGGATTTCAAGAGTTGTTTGACTTCACCTGCGCTGCTTGCGCCAACAATTCGATCAACTCTTCGCGCGATAAACTGATTTTGCCGTTTGCCGCCGCGCCGTTCGTCATCCGCGTTGCTGCGCTCGCCTCCGGGCGTTCGCCCGTCGCCGCGCAAGTGATCTGCGTCTCGTGCAGGTAGCCGCAGGATTGGCAGCGGGCGCGCTCGTCGAGGTATCCGGCTTTTTCGCGGACGTTGATCAATTTCTCAATCGCATCGGGCGGAAGATTGCTCGCGCCGCCGAGCGCACGTGCGAGGATCGCGATTCTCGCCGTGTGTTCTAAAGTTTCCAGACGGTCGAAAGCCTGCCACACGTCCGCGCCGTAAGCCACCGCGCCGTGGTTCGCCATCAACAGTGCGTTGTGATACTTGACGAGCGGGAGCATCGCCTCGGTCAGTTCATCCGTCGAAGGCGTGCCGTATTCCGCGAGCGGCACGCAGCCTAAAGTCAAAATCACTTCGGAGAGGATCGGCTGATCAATCGGCAGCCCCGCAACAGCGAAGGCCGACCCGTGCGGCGGGTGCGCGTGGCACACGGCACCTACGTCCGCGCGCTCGCGATAGATGAGCAAGTGCATCGCCAGTTCGCTCGAAGCCTTGCGGTCGTTCAGGGGCTTGCCGTTCGTGTCCGTCAAGGCAAGCGAATCCTCAGTCATACGCCCCTTGTTCATTTGCGTCGGCGTCGCGAGGATGCGCCCGTCGTCCAAACGCACGCTCACATTGCCGTCCGAAGAGACGACATAGCTGCGCTCGTACAACAACTGGCCGACGCGCACTATCTCGCGCCGCGCGGTTTGTTCATCCATGCTTTTTGGCTGCCCGCGACTTAATAGATGTTGAAGTTGTATTCGACCGTGACGTACTGCGACACCGGACGACCATCTTTCAACGCAGGCGTGAACTCGATGTCGCTCGCCGCTGCAACGGCCTGTTCCGTCAAGCCCTCCGGCAAAGTCGCCAGCGGCACGATGTTCCGCACCGTTGCGTCCGCCGCGAGCACCATGCGCAGTCTGACCGTGCCGGTCACCTGGTTGCGGCGCGCGTTGAAAGTATAGAGCGGCTCCGGCTTGTACAGGATGTCGGCCTTGCGCGTCACATCCTTCGCGGTAAAAACTTCGCTCTCAAATGTCCGCATGGGAGCCATCATCGCGCGGCAATGACTCACGCGGCGCGTGTGCGCCGCGCCGGGCGGCGCATGTCCCACGGTGCGTTTGAGCAAACTTCCCACAGCGACACCCAACATCAACGTCAACACAAACGGCAAAGCTCTTTTGAGAAACTCCATAATTGTTACTCCTGCTCAACCAACTCTCTGACAACATTCTCTCTCATGCAACCCGGCGGCAACACAAGTGTCTCTGTTAAGGCATCGGCTGGTTGTCTTCCAGCTTCTCCAGACGCGAGCGCAAATCGAACGATTCGCTGACCATCGTCTTGAAATGACGGCTGATCGTGGTGAGGGATTTTTCGATCTCCGTCAGACGCTGCTGCACGCCTTCCCAGATGGGTCGCGTCTCGCGCAGCCGCGCGTCTACTTTGTCTTCCAGCGAAGCTAAGCGCGAGTCAATCGAAAGCACACGGTCTTCGAGCGAAGTCATGCGGTCTTCGAGCGAAGTCATGCGGTCTTCGAACGAGGTCATGCGCGTATTCAACTGCGTGATGATCTCGCGTTGCGACGCGAGTTCCTGCCTGACGGCGGCAAACTCTGCCAAAACACGCTCTTCAAAAGAAAGTGATGGTAAGTTTTGTGTAGGTTCTTCACTCATAGCAACTCCTTTCCGGTCATTGTGTCATAGTTCCTTCTCTTCGTGCTGCGCTATCTCGTCATAGGGCAGCACGCTGCGCGGGTTCGTCGTGCTCGCCGCGGGTGGAAGGGCGAGGAAATAAGAGAGTGATTCGAGTGAAATCGTTAAGTCAACAGTCTTCACTTTAACGCCGGGGCGTGTCTCAAGGCGGGCGGGCGCAAAGTTCAAAACGGCTTTGACGCCTGCCGACATCACCTGATTCAAAACTCTCTGCGCGGCGCGCGCCGGGACGGCGATGACCGCCACGTCGATCTGCTCGTCGCGCACCACGCGCGCGATCCCGCGCACATCGTAAACTTTCACCTGCGCGTCGCCGACCGTCTGCCCGATGCGTGCTTTGTCGTTATCGAAGAGCGCGACGACCGCGAAGTTCGAGGCGGTGAAGCCGTTGTAGTTGGCGAGCGCGGTGCCGAGATGCCCCGCGCCGATGATGCCGACGCGGTGCGCCGTGTCGAGTCCCAGAATCTTGGTGATGTGCTCGCGCAGTTCGCTCACCGTGTAGCCGACGCCGCGCGTGCCGAACTCGCCGAAGTAAGCGAGGTCTTTTCTAATCTGCGCCGAGTTGAGGTTGAATTGCTCTGCGAGAGACCTGGAAGAGACTGTCTTGATACCGGCGGCGGCCAGCGTGTTCAAACAGCGCAGGTAAACGCTCAGACGGTTCGTCGTGAGTTCAGAAATTTTCTCGGACTTCATCCCGTATCCTTATTCTTCGAGCCGACGCCATTATAACGCGAGCGGGGCGCACGCGGAAACACGCCCCATCGTGGCCGCGACGAGTACCGAGCGGCGGTGAGGTATTCCCCTTATTAGCTTGCCGATTATCGCTTACCGCACAGCGTTTTTTCCGTTCCCTTCAATAGAAGCAAAACAAGCGGCGCGCGTTGCCGTCGCGGGCGCGCTTCCACTACAATCTCGCGGTAACGCAGAGACGCTCCCGAAATCCTTCTCTCGGCCAGACACATGAACGAATAATGATCGCACATTTATCAGGAACTCTACTTGCCAAACAGGCGACCAGCGTAATTTTGGACGTGGGCGGCATCGGCTATGAAGTGACCATTCCGGTCAGCATTTTCTACGACATGGAGGAACCGGGCGCGAACATCTCGCTGCGCATCTACACCTACGTCCGCGAGGACGCGCTGCAACTCTTCGGCTTCAAGACGGCGCGCGAACGCGAACTCTTCACGCTGCTTATCTCTGTGAGCGGCATCGGCCCCAAGTCCGCCATCGCGATGCTCTCCGGCATGAACGCCGACGAGATCATCAACGCCATTCGCTCCAACAACCTCGCGCGTTTGACCTCGATCCCCGGCCTCGGCAAAAAGACCGCCGAACGCCTCGTCATCGAACTCCGCGACAAGATGACTTCGCTCTCGCATCCCGCGCTCGACGCCCAACTCGCCGCGCAAAAATCCGGCGCGGCTCCGAGCGAAGACACTCTGCGCGAAGACACGCTCTCCGCGCTCACGAACCTCGGCTATCAACGCGCGGCGGCGGAGAAAGCTCTCAATCAGGCGATGCAGGACGGCGGCGACCTCTCCGTCGAACTACTGTTGCGCCGCAGTTTGAAATCGCTCTCGAAAGGATGATCGCCATTGCGGAATGCGGAATGAGAAACAGACTTCAGCACACAGAATACAGGAGTCAGAATACCTGAAATGACAACCGTCTTGCTTCTGACTTCTGTATTCTGAATTCTGGATGCTGTTCTTTTAATCCGCAATCCGAAATCCGCATTTCGCAATCGAAACTATTTCTGAAGAACTCGAACCAGCCAGCGTCCGTAAGGTCGCGTTGACTGATGAGGAGCAACAGTTTGAGTTGTCTCTGCGTCCGACGCGGCTCGCGGAATACATCGGGCAGCGCAAGGCGACGGAGAATCTGCGCATCTTCATTCGCGCGGCGACGATGCGGCGCGAGGCTCTCGACCATGTCCTCCTGACGGGGCCGCCAGGCTTAGGCAAGACGACGCTCGCCAACATCGTCGCTAACGAGATGGGCGCGGAACTGCGTTCGACCGCCGGCCCCGTCATCGAAAAGGCGGGCGACCTGGCCGCGCTCCTGACCAACTTGCAGGAGGGTGACGTGCTTTTCATAGATGAGATTCATCGCCTCAACCCAGCCATCGAAGAAGTCCTGTATCCGGCGATGGAGGACTATCAACTCGACATCATGATCGGGCAGGGGACGGCGGCGCG
>JBPCIP010000137.1:0-37054 GCA_051006195.1 Pyrinomonadaceae bacterium | reverse complement strand
ATCCCACACACATTATCTTCTTCATCATCAAGCACATAGGCGAATTCACTGCACGGCGCGCAATTGGTCTGCTGTTTCATCATCAGGCATGCTCAAAATAGCTACCCACACGAAACAGCGAGGAACCTTTAAATCTGTAGAAATAGAACTCAAGGAGGCCGACTTACGAATAAAGAAACTCGATGTGCTCGCAAAATTCGTAGGGATGCTAGCGTTATTGGTTGGTATTGCGCTGCCTTTTTATCAGTACGTGCGAACACTGGAAAAAGAGCGACAGGAGCGAGAGGAAAAGAAAACGATTGAAGCATCGCAGAGAAATAGAGAAGTGGAGGCTGCTTTAAGAGAGGCTCGCAAACCTTTCCTCGAACGGCAGCAAGCCCTTTACTTTGAGGCCACGTCTGCTGCCTCTAAACTCTCTACTCTGGACGACGGTGGTGAAAAAGAGGGCGCTCGCAAACGATTCTATCAATTATACTGGGGTGAGTTGTCGGTGGTCGAAGACGAATTGGTTGAAGCTGCGATGGTGCGGTTTAAGAATATCTTAGAACAGTATGAGCGAGGGCAGACGAGCAAGTTTGAAGTGGAGCGGAGTTCGCTGGTGCTCGCTCATAGTTGCAGAGAATCATTAGCGCGAGGCTGGGGCTATAACAGAAAGACTACCGGAGACCAAAACAGCCAATAGCTTTGTGCCTGCGCCCGGCGATGAATCCAGCCTGACGCTTCGACAGCTTCTCTTTACGTGTTAATTGCGACGAAGCCGCTTGTGCGCTCGCCACAGGCTCAAAACAACGAGCGCGATTGCGCCCCCGGCGATGTCGATGAGGCTGTCCCAAAGTGTGCCCGTGCGCGTGGCGAGGAACGATTGATGATATTCGTCTGTGAGCGCGACGAGCGCGACGAGCGCGAGCGCGGCCACGATCCACGCGCGCCGCAAGCGTTCGTTCATCGAAGGAATAAACGCGCGGGCGGCGAGCAGGGCGAGGATGGCGTACTCGGTGAGATGTGCGAGTTTGCGTACGGTGATGTGGACCGACAGTAGTTGCGATTCGGTGATCGCCGGGAAAAGCCATTTGAAGAGCGGGCCGATGATGCGCGACGTGTTTGAGGCCGACAGCGTGCCCGTCGAAGCGAAGAAGATCAATCCGATCCAACACAGGAGCGGGACGTACCGCCAGAGACGATTGCGCCACGAAGATGATGAGGCGACCACATCGCCGCCCCCCGTCGTTTGCTGTGCCTCGCTACGTGCGACCATCATCACTCTTGTCATCAATCCGGCCCGAACGTCTTTAACAAAAAGGGAAGCTACGCTTGGCGTCGCTTCCCTGCCCCTCAAAAACTGAGATTTGCGCTGTAAAGCGATCAGGACGACGCCGCCGCTGCGCCCGACACGACTTCGATGATCTCTTTCGTGATCGCCGCCTGACGAATGCGGTTCATGTTGAGCGTCAGCGTGCCGATCAAATCGCCCGCGTTCTTTGATGCGGCGTCCATCGCCGTCATACGTGCGCCCTGTTCCGACGCGATTGATTCGAGCAACGCGCGGAAGACTTGCGTTTCGATCAAGCGCGGCAGCAAACGGCTGAAGATTTCCTCCGGCGGCTGCTCGTAAACGTACTCGACAAAAGTTTGCGCCTCCTGCGCGGGATCGGCATCCGTCCCCTCACCCTCGCCTGCCGCGACGCGCGAAACGGGCAGCAGTTGTTCGACGGCGACGCGCTGCTGCAAGACCGAACGAAATTCGCTGTAGATGAGAAACACTTTATCGATTTCTTTGTCTTCCGTGAACCGGCGCGTGATGTCGCTCGCCAATTCGACCGCTTCCTCGTAACTGACGCGCCCCTTGCCCGTCAGCCCGACGTACTCCTGCACGATCTGAATGTTGCGGCGACGGAAGAAGTCGCGACCTTTCCGACCGACGGCCATCAGTTCGACGGCCTTCTCCCCATGCTCGCGGATGAAAGCCTGCCCGGCCTTAACCAGATTCGCATTGAACGCTCCGGCCAGCCCCTTGTCGGCGGTGATGAGCACGAGGAGGTAACGCTCGTCGCCGCGCCGGTCCAACAGCGGGTGATGATAATTTTCATCCGTGTAGGCGGCGAGTTCGGTTAGCACTTCCGTCATCTTGCGCGCGAACGGGCGCGCGTTCGTGACGCGCTCCTGCGCCCGCCGCAGATTAACCGCCGAAAGCATCTTCATCGCTTTCGTGATCTGCTGCGTGTTCTTCACCGACTTGATGCGGCGTCGAAGGTCTAAAAGGTTTGCCATGACTGTCAGTAGTCAGTAGTCATAGTCAGTAGTAAAAGCATCTTCATGCCGGCTACTGGCTACTTGTCTACTTTAGTTATGCTCCGGCGGCAGTGGTCTGCGCGATAGGCTTCGCAGTTGGCGAAGTTGTCGCGGCGGCGGCGGTGGCGGCGGGCGGCGTACCCGTGGCAATCGCCGTCTGGCCGTCTACGTTCCAGTTATCTTTGAAATCCGTGAGCGCTTGCTTGAGATCATTTTTGATGTCGTCTGTGAGCGCTTTCTTCTCACGGATGCGTTGCAACAGACCCGATTGCGCATTCTCCATGAAGTGCTGTAACTCGCTCTCGAAGCGTCGCAACTGATCCACCGGCACATCATCGAGGAAGCCGTTGCTCGCCGCCCAGATGATGAGCACCTGCTTCTCCACGTCCATCGGTTGATACTGCGGCTGCTTGAGAATTTCCGTCAGACGCTGACCACGCGCCAACTGCGCCTGCGTCGCTTTATCCAGGTCAGAACCGAACTGCGAGAAGGCCGCGAGTTCGCGATACTGCGCGAGGTCGAGACGAAGCGTTCCGGCGACGGCCTTCATCGCTTTGATCTGCGCCGACCCGCCCACGCGCGACACCGAATTGCCGACGTTGATGGCGGGACGAATGCCCGAATTGAAAAGGTCGGCTTCGAGGAAGATTTGACCGTCCGTGATCGAGATGACGTTCGTCGGGATGTAGGCCGAGATGTCGCCCGCCTGCGTCTCGATGATCGGGAGCGAAGTGAGCGAGCCGCCGCCCATTACGTCAGACAACTTCGAGGCGCGTTCGAGCAAGCGCGAGTGGAGATAGAACACGTCGCCCGGATAGGCCTCGCGTCCCGGCGGACGACGAAGCAGCAGAGAGATTTCCCGATAGGCCGCCGCGTGCTTCGAGAGGTCATCGTAGATCGTGAGCACATGGCGTCCGGTGTCGCGGAAATACTCGCCGATGGCCGCGCCCGCGTAGGGCGCAAGGTATTGCATCGCCGCCGGGTCGGAGGCCGATGCGTTGACCACAATCGAGTAGCTCATCGCATCGTAAGTCTGCAAAGTCTTGATGACCTGCGCCACCGTCGAAGCCTTCTGGCCGATGGCGACGTAGATGCAGATCACGTCCTTGCCCTTCTGATTGAGGATCGTGTCGAGCGCAACGGCGGTCTTGCCCGTCTGGCGGTCGCCGATGATCAATTCGCGTTGGCCGCGCCCGATGGGAACCATCGCATCAATCGCCTTCAAGCCGGTCTGCAAAGGCTCCTTCACCGGCTGGCGATCAACCACGCCGGGCGCGATGCGTTCAATCGGGTTGAAATTTTCAGTGACGATTGGTCCGCGCGCATCAATCGGCTGGCCGAGCGCATTGACCACACGCCCGATGATCGCATCGCCGACCGGCACATCCATGATGCGCCCTGTGCGGCGCACCACGTCGCCCTCTTTAATCAACTGAAATTCGCCGAAGAGCACCGCACCAACTTTGTCTTCTTCCAAGTTCAAAGCCAGCCCCCGCACTTCATGCGGGAAGTCGAGCAGTTCACCGGCCATCACTTTTTCAAGTCCGTGAATCTCCGCGATGCCGTCGCCGACTTTGATTACCGTGCCGACTTCAGTCACGGTCACGCCGGTTTCGTAATTTTCGATCTGTTGACGAATTATGTCGCTGATCTCATTAGCTTTGATTGGTTCCATATGATTTGATCCGATTCCTCTGTTTGCTCGACCCGCGTTTCCATCTCTAAATCAGGAATCGCAAATAAAAAAATATTACTGTTCCCCTACCATCTTCTGTTTGATCTGCTGCAATTGCGTTCGCACCGAGCCGTCATAAACGGTTGAACCGATGCGCGTGACGATGCCGCCGATCAGTTCCTCATCCACGGCGAAATCCAGCCGCACCTTGCGCCCCGTCATGGTTCCAAGCCGCGCACGCAAAGTCTCCTGCATAGCCTCAGGCAGCGTGCGCGCCGTCGTCACATGCGCCGAGACGACACCCGAACGCTCGTCTAGCACCTGCGCAAATTTTTTGTTGATTTCATTCAATTCGGCGAGGCGGTGGTTTTGCAGAAGGACTTGCAGGAAATTTGCCGTTGTCGGACGCACCCGAGTTCGTGCGATCACAGTACTCAGCACCTTGTGCTTTTGCTCGTAAGGAATTGTCGGATTGCGAAAGACTTCGAGCAGGCTGGAATTGGCCTCCATCATCTGCGCCCAAGTGGTTATTTCGTCTTGTACTTCACGCGCTTCTCCCTGCGCGATCACGACATCCGCCAGTGCCGCCGCGTAACGCCGCGCCATCGTTTGCACGCTCAACCCTTGATCCCTCCCAATTCTCCGATGTAATCATTCATCAAGCGTGAGTCGTCTTCGGAACGAATATCACGGCGGAGCAAATCTTCAGCCATGCGAACGCTTTGCTCGGCAGCGTAACGTCGTAAATCTTGCCGCGCCGCTTTGCCTGCGCTTTCGATTTCCCGTTGCGCTTGCTCGCTCAGACGGCGCGCCTCTTCCGCCGTCGCCCGCGCGATGCTTTCACGTTCCGCCTGCGCATCACGTTGCGCCTGCGCGCGGACATTCTCAACTTCAGCGTCGAGTCGCGCCAATCTCGCTTCCACTTCTTCCAACTTCGCCAGCGCAGCCTGGCGCTCTTCCTGCGCCCGCATTAACTCTTGCCTGATCGCATCTCGACGAGCCGCCAATGAGGCTCCAATCGGACGACGTAACAGGAGAAAGAGAGCGCCGACAAACAGAAACAAATTGACAAACTTCCAAACCTCCCACCCCGGGTAGTTGTACCAGGGAGTTGCGCCCCCGGCCAGAGCGACTATCACAGAAGCGTTGTTTAAAAAAGCGGTCATAGAAGTTTACGTGTGTGTGCCGGATGAGGCGAAATCATTACCGGGACGGTGGAGAATTTGACGGCTGATATCCGCTGCTATCTTGCGAGCATCGACTTCGAGTGATGCCTGCGCTGCTTCAGATTGATTCCGCAGGAGGTTCTTCTCTTCCTGTATCGAAGTTTCAATTTCAACCCGCAGAGAATTGATACGGTTCTGCCTTTCCAGCAACGCTTTGGCGCGCTCCTGTTCCAACAATCGATAGCCCTCTGTGCGGGCTGCGCGCAACGAACGCTCGTAGCGGCTGATGCTGTCAGTGACGCGCTGCAAAATACTCTGGGCCTCGTCGGTTCTACCACTGGTGCGATGCTCTCGCTCAGCTAAAATTCGATTGATAGGGCGGAACAGGGTCGCATTCAAAACATAGATCATCAAAACTATGATAGCGATATGGAAAAAAAGCGTCCCATCCGGCACAAGTTGAATCGAGTTTTCCGCAAAGGCCAGAACAATCATATTAGTGCTACGCAGTTCCAGATAAAGATTGAAATGCACGAGTCAGATGTTAAGTCAGTAAAACTGTGTGTATCAAAAGGTTGGGAGTTTATCATGTGAGTTTAAGAGCGGTCAAGACTACGATTGGGGGTCACTGGTTGAATGAAATGTCTATATAGTGAAAAGCCCCTTCGTTCGGCGCTGTAATTGAGATTTCAAGTCAAACTTAAACTGTACCAGTGGTTTTGTTCTCTAAACAGTAGCGGGCGGTTTATCTTCTATTTCAGGATATTTATTTTACATACTACAATCATATTAACATCTTATTTATTAACAAGTTGCATATCATCATTTATAACTTGGGTGGACATTATTATATTGTAGATCCTCTGTAGGTCGCCCTCATTGTAATATTGCACTTCGAGCTTACCGCCTTCACCCCCTTGATTGGGTACGACATGAACTTGAGTTCCCAGACGGCGGCGTAACTTCGACTCGGCAGCCCTTGTATTTGCATCAACTCTATTTTCCGGAGAAGCTGAAGGAGACGTTGCAACTATTGAATCTACACCGTTTACGATTCGTTTCACAGCGCGTTCTGTATCCCTGACGGACAAGTTTCGATTGATAATACTTTGAGCGATCAACCGCTGCTGATCTGAATCATCTAATCCCAGCAAAGCCCTGGCGTGTCCCATCGACAACTTACTTTCTTCGACCAGTTGTTGTATGTCTTGCGGCAATCTTAGCAATCTAAGGTAGTTGGTAACAAAGGTTCGGTCTCGCCCGACTCGTTGAGCAACTGTTTCCTGGGTTAGTTTAAAAGTTTCAATAAGCCGTTTGTAGGCATAAGCTTCTTCTATTGGATTTAATTCTTGTCGCTGAATATTCTCGATTAGAGCCAATTCCAGCATTTTCTCGTCTGGAACTTCGCGTATGACGGAAGGAATGCGTTGAAGCCCCGCACGCTGAGACGCACGCCAACGTCTCTCTCCTGCCACTATCTGATAACGACCATCGCTCGTTTTCCTCAGCAATATCGGTTGCACAACTCCATTCGCCTTAATGGACTGGGCTAATTCTTCTAATTGAGTTTCATCAAAACGAGTTCTTGGCTGGACATTGTTGGGCTCGATCAAATCTATGTCGACTTCTCTCAATTCTTCATTGACCGCTGTTGTTGTTTGTGTTTCCGACAACAGAGCGCTCAACCCCCGACCTAATACTCTTCTTGTCATGGATGATTATCTCCTTTGCTAACTGAAGATAGCTTTCAGCCCCGCGCGACCGTATATCATATAAAATGATAGGCTTACCATAGCTTGGGGCTTCCGCGAGACGCACATTACGGGGAATGACTGTCGATAAAACTTGTTGACCGTAAAAATCCCGCAAATCTGCTGCGACGGCTGATGACAGATTTGTTCGATCATCATACATTGTCAGTAATAAGCCTTCTATAGTTAATGCTGGATTAAGCGACCGTCTTATTCTGGCAAGAGTATCAAACAATTCGGTTACGCCTTCTAAGGCGTAATACTCGCATTGAATAGGAACCAGCAGAGAGTCTGCGCTCGTCAAAGCATTCAAGGTCAAGAGGCCAAGTGAAGGCGGACAATCGATAATAATAAAGTCATAATCATCCCTCACCAAATTGAGCACACTTTGCAGTTTATATTCTCGGCGCTCCATTTCAACCAACTCCACTTCAGCCCCGGTTAGATTTCTGTCTGCGGGAATAACTTTCAGAAGTGGCAACTCCGTATTTTGGAGAATATTTATGAGTGGCTCATCAAGCACCAAGGCATGATAGAGGCTGCGGCGGAAACTGCCTCTCTGTATACCTACTCCTGACGTGGCGTTGGCTTGAGGGTCTGCGTCAACGAGTAGAACGCGCATTTCCGAGGCGGCAAGGCACGCAGCCAAATTTACCGCAGTAGTAGTTTTCCCCACACCGCCTTTTTGGTTCGCAACCGCAATAATTTTGGACATTTTGGCTATACGAGCGGCTAACCACTAGAAATTTGCCTTAAACTAACACAAACGCTAATCGTGTGCTACTTTTTTGTTCAAACGAGCGATTGACTTTAAGGTGAGCCGGATGTTTCACGTGTCACACCTCTTTTATGAATGTGACACGTGAAACATTATCATTAGGCAACTCGTGGCAACTTGAGTTTTACCAGCAGAACGGATAAAGCAGCGGGGGTCATGCCAGAGATGTGTCTGGCATGGCCGAATGTTTGTGGATGCGCCCTCTCCAAGCGTTCCACCATTTCATGTGAGAGCCCACTAATGGTTTGAAAATCGAAGTGAGCAGGTATCGGCAACATATCATGATGAAAGATACGTTCGAAACTGTCGCGTTGCGACTGCAAGTAACCTGAATACAACAAATCCGCAAATGTAGTCTCAAGGTCGGTGGTAGAGATGCTTTGCCGGAGAGAGTAGGGGAGTAAGCTATGAATCATTTCATGGGAAACTTTTGGGCGCTGAGAAAGCTGCGCAAGGGTTATTGAATCGCCCAAATCACCTAATAAGTGCGCTAACTCTTGATATGTAGCATCGGACTTCTTGAAACGTGTAGCTTCCAGAGTATGCCGTAGTTGCGCCAACCGCTCACGTCGAACCTGATATGACTCCCACTCACTATCCCCGACCAGCCCGAGATTCTTACCATGTGGAGTTAAACGAGAGTCTGCGGTATCATATCGTAAAGAGAGACGGTATTCGGCTCTGGAGGTGAACATTCGGTACGGCTCATCCACTCCATGGGTAATCAGGTCATCCATCAATACTCCGATATAAGATTCCTCACGTCTCAGACGAAATCCTTCGCGTTTTTGAGTATAAAGAGCAGCATTGATGCCAGCTAGAAGCCCCTGACATGCAGCCTCCTCATAACCTGTCGTCCCATTTATCTGACCTGCCAGAAACAGACCCCGAATGCGTGCTGTCTGTAGAAAAGGAGTAAGTTCACGCGGGTCTACGAAATCATACTCAATGGCATAACCGGGACGAATGATTCGCGCCTCGTGTAATCCGGGAATTTGATGTACCAGTTCCTGCTGAAAATCCGCTGGCATTGAAGTGGAAAAGCCATTGAGGTATACCTCCGAAGTATTGTGGCCTTCGGGTTCAAGGAAAAGCTGATGACGCGTTTTACCGGGGAATTTAACAACTTTGTCTTCGATTGAGGGGCAATAACGTGGCCCAATACCTTTTATCTGACCGGAATAGAGGGGCGATTCGTGTATATTTGACCGGATCGAATTATGAACCTTCTCGTTAGTGTATCCGATGAAGCAGGTAATCTGTGGTTGCTCAATAGTTTGAGTTGAGAAAGAGAAGGGCACTGGCCTCTCGTCGGCTGGTTGGGGAGCAAACACATCCCAATCTATCGTGCGTCCGTCGAGGCGTGGGGGAGTGCCTGTTTTCAAACGCCCCACAGGGAAGCCCAAACGCTTAAGGCTTTCTGCCAATTCAATTGAAGCCGGTTCACCAGCACGCCCGGCAGTATACGTGCGGCGTCCGGTATGCACCAATCCATTGAGGAACGTTCCGGTAGCAACAATCACAGCATTTGCACGCAGACGCCTGGTGTCTTGCATTTCCACACCACGAATATATCCGTCTTCTGCAATGAGATCGGTCACAAGTCCCTGTCGTAGATGCAAATTTGGCGTTTCTTCGAGGACTTGACGCATCTCCGTGCGATACAACGCTCGATCAGCTTGCGCACGGGGGGCTTGAACCGCCGGGCCGCGTGAACGATTTAAAAGCCGGAATTGAATCCCGGTGCGGTCAATAATGCGTCCCATAATTCCGCCCAGAGCATCTATCTCACGCACAATGTGACCTTTGGCAATACCGCCGATAGCGGGGTTGCAGGACATTTGACCAATCAGGTCAAGATTAAGTGTAACGAGAGCAGTCTGCGCGCCGAGGCGAGCAGAAGCGGAGGCAGCCTCACAACCAGCATGGCCCGCCCCAATCACGATCACGTCAAACATTTCATCAAAGATCATAACTACTTTCCTATGCAGAAGGTGGCGAATATTTGTGAAAGTATATCCTCGGAGGTCGTTTCGCCGGTAATTTCGCCTAAATAACGCAACGACTCGTAAAGCCCGGTCAAGATCAAATCTTCACTAGCACCTTGTTCGACAAGTATTTTAGACAAGTTAAGGGCATTTGCCGAACGGCGCAACAAATCGTAATGACGCGCATTCGTGATCAGAAAACCCGCCTTATCCGTCACGCCTGCCTCAAACGGCTCCATTATAACAGCGCGCAAATCATCCAGCCCCGCTCCGGTCTTTGCAGAAATGGAAACACTTAGTGAGTGGTCAAAAAAACCCTCATGCCTGAAATCGGCATGACCCTTCAGATCGCTTTTATTTAGCGCGGCGATACATTTATTTCCAGCTACATCCGCAAATATAATCTTATCTTCGGGAGTTAAAGGCTGTGAACCATCAAGCACCAAAATAACAAGGTCTGCATCGGCAATAGCACGCCGCGTGCGTTCGATGCCGAGATACTCAACAGGGTCCTGCGAATCACGAATGCCGGCGGTATCAGTTAACAAAACAGGCACGCCTTTGATGTTCAAAAGCTCGCTCAAACTATCACGGGTCGTTCCCGGAACTTCAGTTACGATAGCCCTGTCTGTTGCAAGCAACTTATTGAAAACACTAGACTTACCGACATTAGGGCGACCCACTAAAACCACTTTCAGACCATCTTTCAGAAGGCGTCCGGCACGAAAGGTCTGAGCCAGTTCGTCGAGAGATAGGATGAGATTCAGGAGTTGGAGGCTGATGCTTTCTAAAGTTATTTGAGGTAAATCGTCCTCGACAAATTCTAGTGAAGACTCAAGCGGAACTATAATTTCGAGCAGCGCATCTTTGGTCGGCTGAAGGCGGGCGGAGAGTTCGCCGCCAAGCTGGCGTGCAGCCTGTCGCACCGCAGTCTCGGTTTGCGCATCGATCAGATCGCGCACGGCCTCGGCCTGACTGAGATTCAAACGTCCATGGACAAGAGCACGAAGAGTAAACTCTCCGGGGTCTGCGGCGCGCGCTCCGAAAGACAAAAGAGCGTCTATGATATGGAGCAACAAAACGGGCGAACCATGACAGCTTAGTTCTACGATGTCTTCGCCGGTAAATGAGTGAGGAGATTTAAAATAAGTAATCAGCGAGCGGTCAAGAAGTTCGCCGTTCAGGGGAGCGTAAATTTTTCTGAGCGTCGCGCGATTGGGTGCGGGTGAGAAATTATCGTCGCGCAGTAAGGACCGCGCATAGGCGAGAGCGTGTTCGCCGCTCAGACGTATCACCCCGATCCCGCCACGTCCCGGCGGCGTCGACAGTGCGACAATAGTATCTTCTCTTAACACGGCAAAAAGAAAAGATCGCGCCGCGACGCAGGCGCGACACGATCTTTGAATTGATTATTAAGACTTAGGCGGAAACTTTCGGGCTTACTTTGAGCCTGCGTGCGCTGCCTTCGCCGATTGATTCTGTGTGCAGGTCAGGCTCTTCCGCCAGCGATAGATGAATGATGCGCCGTTCATTTGAATTCATCGGCCCGAAGGTGAAAGCGGAGCCCGTAGTGCGAACCCGTTCAGCGGCATGACGCCCCATCGCGCGAAGTTCGGCTTCACGGGTTGCGCGGAAGTTCTGCACATCACAGATGAATCGTTCGCCCTGCGGGAGCGAGCGCCCAAACGCCTGATTGACGAGATGCTCAAGCGCGCTCAATAACTCGCCGCCCTCACTGCGCAGAAGATTTGCGTCTTCGCCATCTAACTCCAACAAGCATCCTTCGGCGGATTCGACGGCCTGCGCGCTGAGATCGAGTTTACTGCCGCTGAAAACATCATTCAGAAATGTTTGCGCCTGTTGGCAAATTTCGTTCATGAGATGGACTCACTTTGTGTTTAACTTCCAAGCTGACACTACAGGTCTGCGAAAACTTAAGAGGCTCTGGCCTCGCGTAGTTTTTTAGTTTGACCTGACTCAGCTTTTTTTTTCTCCGTCGGCTCATCATCATCCTCAGATTTGATCATACGATTGATGATCAACTGTTGACTGAAGCCGACGATATTGCCGACGATCCAGTAGACGAGCAACCCCGCCGGCGCGCTCCAGAGAATATAGAGCATGAAAGCGGGCATCACGATAGCCATCATCTTGCGCTGAAGCGGGTCGGCTGAAGGGGCGGGCGTGATGAACTGCAAGACGGTCATCGAACCCGCCATCAAGATCGGCAGAAGATGAATTGTATAAGGTTCGGCTGACGATAGATCGGGAATCCACAAAAAAGACGCCTGGCGAAAATCTATCGAGATCGTAATGGCGCTGTAGAGCGCGATGAGAAACGGCATCTGAATCAGCAAGGGCAGACAGCCGCCGAGGATGTTGCCCTCTTTCATCAAACGCAGTTGCTCCATTTGCAGTTCTTTCAGACGCGGATCGTTCGGCTTCAACGTCTTGATCTTTTCCTGCACCTCTTTCATTCGCGGCGCGAGTTTCTGAGCCTTCTTCATGGACTTGGAAGAACGCCATTTTAAAGGGAAAAACAGAGAATAGATGATAATCGTGAAGAGAATGATGGCGACGCCATAGCTGCCGGTCAATGTGTGGAGACGTTCGATTGACCAGAGAATCGGAGCGGCGAGCGGTCGTGTGACACTTCCCAGCCAGCCGTAGTTGATCAATCCGCCGAGATCGATCTCCCGATTAACTTCCTTACCAATTTCGACGCTCGCCTGATCGAGCAGGTCATGATCTTTAGGTCCAACGTAAAGACGCGTGAGCGAGCCGTCGGCGGGAACATTCACAAAAGCCGTGAGCAGAAAACGTTCTTCCTTCGTGCCATTGGCTTCGTGCTCATACTTGGCGGTGCGAAACTCCAGTCCCTCACTGGGCTTGGATAGAATGGCGACCATCGCAAAATAAGTATCGCCGACGCCAGCCCAGTCAACCGCTCCGCCCACTACCTGACGATCCTGACCTTCATGGATCGACGTGCCATAAAACAGTTGAGTTTTCCCACCGACGATGGCCACACCTTCCGGCGCGACCGAATAAAAAGTGTAAAAAGGAACGCCTTGATCGCCGATGCTCGGCCCAATGGCGAGTTTGGCACTCGGGAGCGGTTGACCGCCGCGCGCCAACTTGAGCGCGAGATCGATGCTATAACTATTAGCATCGAAACGAAGCGTTTTAGCTGCATCGACGCCGGTCGCATCGTCGCGCATCGTGAAAGTTAGTTGCCTCGTCTCGCCGCTTTTAAGTTCGACCCGTGCATCACCGCTCTCGTTATCAACACCGTCAATTTTGAAATTTTTTGCCGCGAGGAGATTGTCCAGAACAGCATCGCCCGTCGCGATCAGCAGTGGTGTTCCGGGCGACTTCTGCCGGAGATTTTCCGCCGGGATCAGTTCGAGAGGTTGGCGATTATTTTTATCACCGGCCACGGAGTAGAGCGGGCGTCCCGTATCTCTATTCTGCTTGATGATCCAACTTGTGGCGACCGCACCCCGGCTGTCGAGTTTTACTTCGTAGAGCGGCGTGACAATCGTCACACTTCGCGGCGGGATATTATCGGGAACAGAGACAACAGCAGCATCATCGGGCGGAGTCGGCGACGCAATTGGCGCGGCGGTTTGCGTCGCAACCGAAGGAGCAGCCGCATTGTTAGCGGTCTCCGTCGGATTATTAGAATTGTTTTGTTTAGGAGTCGTGCGGTCGATGAAGTAGGTCCATCCGAAAAGTATCGCCGCCGACAAGGTGAAAGCTATGAGTAGACGCCTTTGTTCCATGTGTGTTAGAAGACAGAATAATTGCTCTGCGTTGTAAAATTTACTCGGAACCGTCTTTGGCCGAATTTATTTGACCGGATCATAACCGCCCGGATGAAAAGGATGACAACGTCCGATGCGACGCAGACTCATCCATCCGCCGCGCAGCGCGCCGTAACGATCTACAGCTTGATAAGCGTATTCTGAACAGGTTGGAACAAAACGGCAAGCGGGCGGAAGCAGCGGCGAAACCACTGTCTTGTACAATTTCAACGGCCACAGCAAAACGATCTTCACAACTTTTTACTGCCTGTTAGAACTGCTCGCGTCGCGCCCCGCCTTCATCACCGCATGGACGATTCTATGAAAATCGTCCATCGAATCGGCCAACTTAACTTTTAGTAGCGAACGCTTCGCATTGAATACCCAATCGTACTGCGTCGGCAGACTTTGCAGAGTCGTCTCGCTCAAACGAAACGTTTCTCGCAGCAGCCGTTTCATGCGATTGCGCTGGACGGCGCTGCGGGAGACTCGGCGCGAAGTGGTGATCCCGAATCTATGATGCCCGAACTCATTTCCCCGGAGAAAAACCGTCATGAGACGACCGTCGAAACGCTTTCCTTCTTCATAGACGCAGCGAAATTCCGTAGGTTTACGCAAATTTGAGCGACGAGCCGACACACTGTTTCGGCTCAGTAATGTGATGGCGTCAGCCTCTTACGACCCTTCGCGCGGCGTCGCTTCAAGACCAGACGACCGTTCTTGGTCGCCATCCGAGCGCGAAAACCGTGAGTCTTGGCGCGGCGGCGATTGTTCGGTTGAAATGTGCGCTTTGGCATAGTGAATAATTCCTCCTCCAGCGAAAACAGTAAGATTAACTTTGAGCGCCTGTTATGTCAAGAAACCAGCAAACGATTGGATTGACAACTCTCAGCGTAAACCTCTAATCTGGTTTAGCCGACCAATCTCGGCTTCATTGCCCGCGCGCTCCCCCGAATTTACAGCAAACTTTCTCTCCTGAATTCTACTGCGGTTCGAGTACTGCCGATGAACATGCCTGAGACGGTTGTTGATGCTTCGATTCCTGAAGCAATAGATCAGCCAATTCCCGTTAAAGCCAACATCTTGCTTGTGGAAGACGACGACGCCGTGCGTCGTTATCTGGAAATCATCCTGCGTCGCGCGGGCTACGCCGTGATCTGCGCGTCCGACGGACTCACAGCGATCAAGGCCGCGCTCTCATCAAACCCTGACGCCGTCGTGACCGACGCGATCATGCCGCACTTGAGCGGGCGCGAATTATGTCGGTACCTGCGTTCCCGCCCCGAATTCTCGCGCCTGCCCATCCTCCTCTTGACCGGCCTCGATCAAAAAAATACCCCGCTTGAAACCAACGCACACGCCGACGCACACCTAATCAAACCCGTGCGCCCCGAAGAGTTCATCTCCTGCCTCGCGCGTTTGCTCGCGGCAAAAAACTAACCCGAGATTCAACTGCGCCACATGATCCTTAAAAGGGAACACTGATGAAGAATATTGATTTCGCCTATGTTTTGCTGACATACAATTTTTTACTCGGCTCACTTTTGATTATCGCGGGCGAAAAGCTCGGTTTGATCGCGGCGGGCGTGCTCCGTGTGAAAAGGCAGAAAGTAGGGCGGTTGACGCAACTGGCTTGCACCACCTTTGGCGTGTGTCTCGTCTGCATCAGCGTGACGGTCTCGCTGATAAGCTTCTTGGTAAGTTAAGCGCAATGTGCGGCGGGAAAGAAAAAAAGGCGTCCTCACTGTTAAGGACAGCCTTTTCATTTAATTCAGGAATTTGCGCTACCGGCGCGTCAGGATCAGCGCGCCTCGCTTGCAGTTGAACTTGCCGCTGTCGCCGCCGTCGTACCGCCAAGCATATTGTCGAGCGGCGTGTATTCGAGATGCTGCGCTTGCGCGACGGCTTCGTAGGTCAACTTTCCGGCGTAGGTGTTGACGCCCGCCTTGAGTCCCACGTCGCTGGAGACGGCTTCGAGAAAACCTTTGTTGGCTAGCTTCAGGGCATACGGCAAGGTCGCATTGGTCAAGGCGAAGGTCGAGGTGCGCGGCACCGCGCCGGGCATATTGGCGACACAGTAATGCAGCACGCCTTCGACGTAGAAGGTCGGCTCGCTGTGCGTTGTCGGGTGCGTTGTCTCGATGCAGCCGCCCTGATCGACCGCCACGTCAACGATGACCGCGCCGTTCGGCACGTCCTTCAACATTTCGCGCGTCACAAGGAGCGGAGCCGCCGCGCCGGGCACAAGCACCGCACCGACGATCAAATCGGCTTCTGAGATCGCGCCGTGGATAGCGTAGGCCGATGAGGCAAGTGTCGTGATGCGCGAAAGAAAGATGTCGTCGAGTTCACGCAACCGATCCAGATTGTTGTCGATGATCGTGACGCGCGCTCCGAGGCCGACGGCCATTTTCGCTGCGTTCGTGCCGACGACGCCGCCACCGATGATCACCACGCGCGCCGCCGGAACACCGGGCACGCCGCCCAACAACACGCCGCGCCCGCCGCTCATCTTCTCCAGATATTGCGCGCCGACTTGAATCGCCATACGCCCTGCCACCTCCGACATCGGCGTCAGAAGCGGGAGAGTCCCCTTGCGATCCGTGATCGTCTCGTAGGCGACGCCTGTCACTTTGCGTTCGAGCAGTTGCCTGGTGAGTTCCGCGTCAGGCGCGAGATGCAGGTAAGTGAAGAGCAATTGGCCTTCGCGCATGCGCGGGTATTCGGGCGCAATCGGCTCTTTCACTTTCACGATCATCTCGCCTTGCGCCCACACCTCGTCTGCCGAATCAAGCAGGGTCGCGCCTGCGCGCGTGTACAGTTCATCCTCGAAGCCTGAGCCTTCGCCCGCGTTGTGTTCGACGACGACTTTGTGTCCGGCATCGGTTAAGGCGCGCACCCCCGCGGGCGTCAACCCGACGCGGTATTCGTTATCTTTGATCTCTTTGGGAAGTCCGACTAGCACTTTGCTTTTCTCCAGTTCTTTAGTTTTTGATGAGCGCGAGCATCTTTGGTGGCGGAATATGGCTCGGGGTTTTTAGAGTCTTCTCCTATTGCGGCTCAATGGTGTCGATCTGCGCGCGTTGCAGTTTGCCGCTGTAGTCAACGTAGATCGACTTCCATTCGGTGAAGATGTCGAGCACCTGCGTGCCGGCTTCGCGGTGGCCGTTGCCGGTGGCCTTCGTGCCGCCAAAGGGCAGATGGACTTCCGCGCCGATGGTGGAAGAATTGACGTAGAAGATGCCCGTGTACATGTCATTCATCGCTTGGAACGCGCGGTTCACGTCCTGCGTGTAAATCGCGGCGGACAAACCATAGCGCACGCCGTTGGCGATCTCGACCGCCTGTTCCAGATTGTTCGCCGGAATCACCGCCGTGACAGGGCCGAAAATCTCTTCCTGCGCGATCCGCATGCCCGGCGCGACATCCGTAAACACGGTCGGTTCGATGAAGTAGCCGTTCGCGTGTTCGCCCGTCTCCAGCCGCCTGCCACCGCAAGCGAGTTTCGCGCCGTCCTCGCGCTCGCCTACTTCGATATAATTCATGATCTTATGCACGGCGTCGGCATTGATGAGCGGTCCCATCTCGACGTTCGCATCCGCACCGTTGCCGACGCGTAACGCTTGCGCGCGTTCGACCAGCTTCTGCGTAAACTTCTTATAGACTTTTTTATGCACGACGATGCGCGAAGAGGCCGTGCAGCGTTGACCGGAAGTGCCGAACGCGCCCCACACCGCGCCTTCGACGGCAAGGTCCACATCGGCGTCTTCCATCACGATGATGACGTTCTTTCCGCCCATTTCAAGCGAGCAGATCGCGTTGCGCTCCGAGCAGGCATTGGCGACTAATCGCCCCGTCGCGGTCGAACCTGTGAATGAAACGAGACGCACCGCCGGATGTTCCGAGAGCGGCTTGCCCGCCGCCTCACCGTAGCCGGTCACCAAGTTGACGACTCCGGCGGGAACGCCCGCTTCTTCGCACGCTTTGATAAGATTGTATGTCGAGAGCGGCGTGTCTTCGGCGGGCTTGATGACGACGGTGTTACCACAGACGAGCGCGGGGATCAATTTCCACGAAGGGATCGCCATCGGGAAATTCCACGGCGTAATCAAACCGCACAGACCGACGGGCTGGCGCACGCACATCGCAAATTTGTCGGGCATCTCGGCGGGCGTCGTATAGCCATGAAGTCGGCGGCCTTCGCCCGCCGTATAGAAAGTGCAATCAATGGCCTCCTGCACGTCGCCGCCGGTCTCCTTCAAGACCTTGCCCATTTCGCGCGTCATGTCCGCCGCGTAAACGTCTTTGTCGCGAATGAGGATATTGCCGAGACGGAAGAGAATCTCCGCGCGGCGCGGCGCGGGCATCCGTCGCCATCCTTCCGCCGCGCCTTGCGCCGCCTGCACCGCGCGCCCGACATCCTCCACATGCGATACGGGGAAGCGTCCGACCACGTCGTGCGTGTCCGCCGGGTTGACGTTCTCGAAATACTCGCCGCTCGCGGCGGGCGTCCATTCGCCGTCGATGTAGTTGCTATAAGTTTTGACCGTGGTCCGCGAGCCGCTCTTGCCGTTCGCCGCGCGCCCGTTTTTCTTCGTCGCCTTGCCGAGTGCTTTTTTCGCTTGTGCCATATGAAAGTAGCCAGTAGTCAGTAGCCGGTAGCCAGTAGAAAGCGGCCAGAGTTTGGCTTTTGTGCTGACTACTGACTACAAGCTACTGACTAGTTTATTGGTATGTGAACTGAATAATGGTTTGCGTGATGCGATTGCTGCGGTCGAGGGATGCGACGTTCATAACGACCGCATCGCCGACTTTGAGATTGCTGATGACCTGCTCGAACTCGGCGAGCGTGCTCACCGGAATGCGATTGACGCGCTGGACCACCATGTTCTCGCTGATGTTCGCTTCAAAGGCCAGCCCGCTCTGGTCCACATCTCTGACGAGCAGGCCGCGCACGCCTTTCAAGCTTCGTTCATTGGCGAGTTGCGGCGTCAATTCGCTCAAGGTCAGGCCGAGAGTCGGGCGTTCGCCGCCCGGTTTCTCGGCATTCAACTTGGGCATGTCGGGCGTGGACGACGGAGTCGGCGCGGCTTCGGGCGAGCGCGGCGGACGCTCGCCAACGGCGACGCCGACGGTGCGCCGTTCGAGTTGGCCGTTCACGTCGCGAAGGTAGGTTAACTGCACAGTTTCGCCGACGGGCGTGCTCGCCACTTTATTGATCAAATCCTGCGAACTGGCGATGGGCTGGCCGTTGAGTTCAACAATGATGTCGTTGATCTGAACGCCGGCCTTCTGCGCCGGGCCTTCGCGCACATCCGTGATGATCGCGCCCTTCGCATCTTTCAACCCATAAACGCGCGCGAATTCGGCCTTCACCGAATCGAGCAACACTCCCAGATAACCGCGCTTGACGCGGCCACCGGCGACGAGTTGACGGTAGACAAAATTCGCTTCGTTCGACGGGAGAGCGAAGCCGATGCCGTTGTAATCGCCGGTCGAAGTGGCGATCTGCGAGTTGATACCGATCACTTCGCCGCGCATGTTGACGAGCGGGCCGCCGGAGTTGCCGCGATTGATGGCGGCGTCGGTTTGGAGAAATCGCTGGAAGCTCGAAGAGACGGGAGTGGTGCGTTCGCGCGTGGAGATAATTCCGGCGGTAACGGTTTGATCGAGGCCAAAGGGCGAGCCGACGGCGAGCACCCAATCGCCCACCTGTGCCTCGTCAGAGTTGCCGAGTTTGACAGTCGGCAGTTCTCGCGTCGATTCAACTTTGACGACCGCAATGTCGGTCTCATCGTCTTCGCCGATGACGCGACCGCGCATCAATTCGCCCGACTGCAAGCGCACGGTGATGCGCGTCGCGCCTTCGACGACGTGCTGGTTGGTCAGGATGTAACCTTTCGCATCGACGATGAAGCCGCTGCCCACGCCGCGCGACGGGCGGCGCGCGTTGCGGCGAAACATCTCCATCAATGGATTCTCACCCGCGCCGTCCTTTTCATCCGCATCGTCATCATCCTTGTCGCCGTTGCTGCCCCGCTCTGCCACCTGCGATGCGGAGACCGTGTCGATGTTGACGACCGCCGGTTCGACGCGCTGCGCGATCTCGGCGAAGGACGCGGAGAGGGCTTCGGGGGCGCGTGCGGTTTGCGCCGCGCGTTGCTGCGCGTCTTGCTGCGCGATGGCAGGACGTCCGGCCAGCATCGCACCGACGCCCGCTCCGACCACCAGACACGCCAACGCGAGCGCAGCAATCCACACCCGCAAGCGATGCAAAATCGCCCGCTCCGCCTCGTTCGTTTGGCCTTGGGGAAGTTGGTACATAGAACTTTTACCGCCTTTTACCGCCTTATTACCGCTCTTCGAGCACCACGACTCTCAATCGTCCCGTGCTCGCCTGGTTAATGGCAACTTGATAGACAACGCCGCGCTGCCTGAAACTCGTTCGCGTATTTTGAGACACGAAGCCAAGTTCACGGAGTATAACGAATCGTTGCACGCGCCGCAAAGCAACAGCGATGCGGGCAGCAAATATCCGAAGCACCGGGCGAACAGTGATCCGCTTCACGTCCTGTTTAGCCATGAGGAACAATAATGCCGTTGCTATTGACGCCCGCAAACGGTCATCCCTCAGTGAAATTCTTGCCGGAAGAATTTAGTTGACGGCTGCAAGCAGCGAGATTATCCTGGCCGCGTTTCAAACTTCCTGCTTGCCTCATCCTCATTGATGACAGGCTTTCCCGTAACGCCCTTTGCCGCCTTACTCACACTATGGTGGTTATGCCTCAACCTTCCAGGAAAAAATTAACGAGCCTGATACACTGCAAACTACTTCTCTGGCCGCTTAAGGGTAATGGGTTGAAACTCCGGGAACAGGTGGTCTTCGCACGACCGAACAATTTCAGGCATAAACTTGAACCCGTCAAAATCACGCGGTTCGGAGTAGTAGGAGGGGAGCATTTCAATGCGTAAATCAATCTTCCTCTTTGTGTTCATCTTATTTCCAACTCTTTCTTTCAACGCTCAATCGGTAATACCCGAACGGAAGGTATAGAGAGATAGAAGAATCATTGCTGCTCACAGACCTGCGCGCCCTTGAAACGGTCGCCGCGAAACTCGATGCGCCGTTAGCCCTTGCCACTGCTAAAGCGGAAATCGCCAGCGCCGGTTGGACGCTTGATCGGGAGTGGGCGAAGAAGTTGCTGCGTGAAGCGTATGAACTGACCTTCCCACCTGAGAAAGAGCAAATCAAACTTCGTGAAAAGCCGGTCGGCGCACTGCCTACGCCACCGACAAGCGATGATCGGGCAAGAAGTTCTGTGCGCGGTCGTGTGCTTGAGGTCGCCAGCCGCGATAAGGCTTTTGTTGTTGAATTAGCTCAATCGGGGGCGGAGAAATTAGGCAGTTATGAGACCCATCAGCGATATTCCGCTCTGGCCTATCAAGCGGCCATGCAGGGCGATCAGGAAGCTGTCGCCACCTACGTTCATAAAGCACTGGAGGCGGACATCACTCAAGCAGGGGCTTATGACGCAATTAACGAACTGGCACTGAAAGATCGCGCGGCAGCTGATAGTCTCATCCTTCAATATATAGATCAGCTACGGAGATTCCCTCCCGCTTTTGAAAATCAAGGCACGTTGAGGACATCGTTCATGTTGCACAGGCTTGTGTATCCGAATTCGTTATTCCCAAAGCATAATTTTCCACCGCCGGGGGCGGCTGTGATGCGGGCTTACGTTATGTACGAGGTCGAGCGCATCAGTAAGTTGGAGCAAGCCGCTCTCTTTAGAGAGCGATTATCGCTTCTGGGCATCTGGGAGCCGCTCAGGAAGTACGCGCCGGAATTAACCAACCCGTTCATGGAATTAGAGGCGCGAAGTAGAAGGCCGGGCGACAATTCACCGCTGCCGACGAAAAAGAGTATTCAAGAGCAGTACAAAGAGAGTTATGAGAAACGCCTCAAAGAAGCCCTCGACAGCGGAGAGGCCGATGAGATGACCATCCACTTCGTCCTCAGTCGCGGCGACTTCGACAAAGCGCGCAAGTTGATCTCGAAACTCCCCGACGGCGCGCAGAAAACTCAGTTCACCGAGATGGTCAACCTGCGCGAGGCCACGAGCCTGGCCGCTAAAGGCGACCTCGCCGGAGCCGAAAGTCTCGCCGAACAATTGACCAGAGCCGTCTCTATCGTCGAAGCCTATCCCGCGCTCATCAACCGCTGCGGCACGGACAGGCAGCAACCCTCGTCGTGCGCCAGCCTCTTAGTCTCCAAAGCCGTGCGGCAACTTAAACGCGCCGACGCGACGCCGTTCATGCCGCCCGCAGGCATCCCCGCCTCAATCGTCCCGACGGGCCGCGAGTTCGACCCCGTCTTGTCGAGTCTCTCCAAATTCGCCGGCCTCATCATCGCGCACGATGAGACGCTCGCCCTCGAAGTGCTGGATCAAGTGGTGGCCGCTGCGAACGCGAGCGGGATGGAAACAGGGCAGGGACGCACCGGACTTGAATTGGAGGTTTTTCGCAAACTCGCGGTGAGAAATGAAGTCAGGGTGCGGCAGACGGCGGAGAGTTTCAAAGATCGTTTGCGCCAAATCGTCGCCCTCGCCGCGATCTATCAATGGAAGGCGGCAGAGTTGGCGAAGGCGTTGAAAGTTGCTCGCTAACCGGCTTTTGTCCCGCCCTTCTCTTTCATTTGCTCGCAGGATTTACTTGACACATAACATAAGGGCAAGACTAGGATAAACGGCATCGCATGATTTTCTGCTTGCCTCATTATCAAGATGGCAGGCTCACCTGTAACGCTCTTGTCACATTACTCACTCTCTTGTGGCTGAACCTCAACCTTACACCATCAAAGCTACAGCAACTTCTGCAATCCGAACCATGAGGCTGGCATTTGAACATCAGGAGGTAAAGACAAAACATGAAACCAAAATTCATTTCGTTAATGGTGTTGCTGGTATTGCTTGCGAGCGTGGCAGGTGTTGCCACAAGCCTGCACGTTCGCCGGAGCTCTTACCCAACTTTCACGCTCCACAGCCAGTTGAGTGAATTTGATGCGAACGGTAATAAATTCACTTCGGAGATGATTCGCTACGTGTCCTCCAACGGCAACTTCCGCTTCGTTCATATCCGTGACGGTAAGAAGCGCGAAAACTTCTTTGAGCGTGGCCGTGGTTCTTTCAGCGTCAACTTCAAAGATAAGAAACTTACGCGAGATAGCCGAAGTACAACGTCCGACCGGATGCCTCCGGTATTTACTAAAGAGGAGTTGCTAAACAGCCCTAACTACAACCGGACTGAAACGCTGCTGGGTCTCACGGTTTACGTAGATCGCGTCGTTGATGCTTCGAGCGGGCAAGTGTTTGAGTATTATCACGCTCCCGAACTCGGCATGCATTCGCTTAAAACCGTAAACTACGATGCCCACGGGAAAACTATCTTTATCAAGGAGCCGATCAGTCTCCGCTTTGGCGAGCCTGATCCTTCTCTGGTCAAAGCCCCTGACTACCCGCTGGAAAATCTCTAAAATGATACCTCTACCGAGGGACGTGCCGATGCAAAAATTTCATCACACGTCCCTCGAAAAGTGTGAAACAAGCACCCGCCGAATAAATACATTTGGACAATAGATGTTCCGACAAAGTTAGGTATGCAAAGGCAGAGCATCTCGGCTAAAGTTAATGTGTGAAAATCAACTGCCTCAAACGACACTCTGCCGCGACCATTAAAGCACTCTTTGGATTGAAGCCAAAAGCCTTAGCCGAAGTTTTGTTTCTGACGTTGCCGGAATTGGAAAACCAGCGGACTCACAGGCTCAAGCAACGCCGCGGGCGCAAACGCTGCTTTCATGCAAGAGACGGGCGGCCACGGGAGGTACAGCCGTTTCAGAAAGTTTTGCTGTGTCTGCTGTATCTGCGGCACAACACCAGTCATGAAGTCGTTGGGCGGATGTTCTCAAGGAGCGCGGACACCTCGGAGAACGCCTTTGTCGAAGTGCTGCCGGTCTTCAAGCGCTTGTTTCCCAACGAGAAATGGGAAGCCGAGAAAAGATACGGCAGCAGCGAGCAGAAGTGGAGTCCAGCAAAAGTGGAGCGCGTGATCGTGGATAGTTTTGAGAGCTATCTGCCGCGTCCATCACAAAACGAGCGCCAAAAGCGGTTGTATTCAGGCAAGAAGAAGCGGCACACCCTCAAGACACAAATCTATACCGACCAAGATGGGGGGATACTTTCAGTTGGCAAGGCCTATCGTGGACCAAAAGCTGACATCAAAATCTATGAGGAAGAACCCATCGCCGCCTTGCTCACAGACAAGCCCAGAATGGGAGACAAGGCTTATTGCGACGGGAAACATCCTGAGATCGAGACGCCGATGAAGAAGCCAAAGGGGAAAGAATTGAGCGAAGAACAAAAAGCTGCGAACAAGGAGTTATCAAGCAAGCGGGTGCGGGTTGAACATGGGATCAGAAGAGTGAAGGGATGGAGAATCGTGCGCGACGAATATCGAATGCCGTTGGGGTTGTTCACCTCGGTCACCTCAGCCGTGGTGGGACTGATTCAGTTTGCCACAATCGTCGGCTAGACGGCTGACGTGGGAGAAGTGTGCCTACTCATCGGTAGGTCAAGCGAAGCTCAACTCTTTTACACTTTGTCGGAACATCTAATGAACGGCAAAGAGATTGTTTTTGAGTGAATCTTCGTGCAACGAATCCAAAGTGCGACAGGCGGAGACTTTCAAAGATCGTTTGCGCCGGATCGTCGCCCTCGCCGCGATCTATCAATGGAAAGCGGCGGAGTTGGCGAAGGTCGCCAAAGTCGCTCGCTAACCAATTTCCGCCTCGCGTGCGCTCGCTTTTGCTCGCCGCTCTTTGATCTCACTCCACCTTATTTCCGAGATGATGATGCCCGCGAAGATCAACGCCGCGCCGAGCCAGCCGCGCCCGCCCATCCATTCGCCCGCGCCGATGACGGCGACGGCGAAGAGGGTGGCGAAGACGGGTTCGAGGCTGAAGATGATGGCGGCGTGCGTGGCGGAGGTGCGCGCCTGTCCCCACGTCCAGAGGAGAAACACGCCGACCGTGCCGACCGTCGCGAGATAGGCGAGTTGCCACCCGACGCGCACGCTCCACACGAGCGGCGCGGTTTCGCGCGCAAATGCGGCGGGCAATGTATCCACGCCGAAAAAATTTCCCCACACCTGCAACCCGCCCCACCCGACGACGAAGAGGCATGCGGTAGTCGCGATCTGCAAGACGGTCAACTGCCGCACGTCGTAGCGTTTCGCGTAGACGCTCATCAGCGTGAGATGCAGCGCGAACAGTCCCGTCGCGGAAAGCGTCAACAGATCGCCGAAGTTAATACTTGCATCGGTCCCCTGCGGCGCGAGAATCAGCAGGCCGCCGAGCGAGGCGAGCGCGACGCCGATCAAATTCTCCGCGCCCGGCTTCGCGCGCAAAATCAGGTAAGCGACGAAGGGCACGAGCGGCGTCGTCAAGCCCGTCACGAAAGCGGATTTCGAGGCGGTCGTGTAAACCTGTCCCGCCGCCTGCAACCCGAAGCCGATGCCGATCAAGAGGCCGAGCGTCGCGCCCGCGCGCCACTGCGCCCCACGCGCCCGCGCCAGTTGTCGCGGAAACAAAACTATCAAGATGAGCGCCGCCGCCACTAAGCGGAAGAAGATGTAGGCCATCGGCGGCCACGACGTGAGAATGTCCTTCGCCATGAAGAAGGTCGATCCCCAGATGAGCGCCGTTAACATCAACGCGCCGTCGGCGGCCAGATTGGATTTCAGTCGCATATCGAAAACAGTGATGAGTGATGAGTGATGAGTGATGAGTCAAATCAGAGTGCTTTCTGACTCATCACTCATCACTCATCACTCATCACTCTCTCATGGTCTGAGCAGAACTTTCAGCACGCCGCTCTCGGCAGCGCGAGCCATCGCGCGCACGCCGTCGGTTAATTTGAACTCGTCGCTGATGAGACTGCCGACATCGACGGCGTCGTGTTTGAGCAAGTCGAGAGCGGGGGCGAAGCGTCCGCAGCGCGAGCCGACGATGCTGATCTCATCGACGACGATGCGCGCGGCGTCGATCTCGGTCGCGCCGTGAAAAGTTGACTTCAGGACGAGCGTTCCGCGCGGGCGCGTGAGGTCGAGCGCGAGCGCGAACCCGCTGCTTGCGCCGGACGCTTCGACCACCACATCGAAAGAGCGCGATAAGTTTCTGTTTAATTCATCAACGAGCACGGTCTCGACGCCGCGACGCCGCGCGATCATGAGTTTGTTCTCATGTTTGCCGATGAGCGTCACGGCGGCATTGGTTTGCGCTTTTGTGGCCTGCGCGCAGAGCAGACCGAGTTTGCCGTCGCCGATGACGGCCACGCGCATATCGCTCATGACACTGACCCGTTCCGTGATGCCGCACGCGGCGGCGAGCGGTTCGGTGAAGACGGCGCGCTCGTCCTCGATCTCGTCCGGCACAGTTAATAAGTTCACCACCGGCAGACGCAAAAACTCCGCGAATGCGCCGTCGCGCCCGGCGATGCCGAGCACCGTGCGCCGGGGGCAGTGGCGGGCGTCGCCGTTTGCGCAGAGCGCGCAGCGCCCGCATCCCGCGTTGATCTCGCCGACCACGCGCCGCCCCACGAGGAGCGCACTCTCCGGCGCGCTTTCAACGATGCCGACGAACTCATGGCCGAGCGTCCCCTCGAAGCCCGCGTAGCCGCGCACGATCTCCAAATCGGTATTGCAAATCCCCGCCAGCCGGACGCGCACCAACGCCTCTTCTGCCTCCCCTTCACGCGGCTCTGCCACTTCCGCCAACGCCAATCGCTTGTTCTCGTATCGCAGCGCTTTCATAAAAAGCTGTCAGGTGTCCGTCGTCCGCCGTCAGTTGTTTGTGCCTAATGAGATGGTAGTTGTTAACAGCGAAGCGGCGTGTCAATCATGAGCAAAGAACAATTGACACGGGACGATTGACCAAGCTCAAAATCTTTTCGTCCTCGTATACGCATTCGCGAGAGTGAGTTCGACGATCTGCTCGCGGCCTGCGACGTTGACGGGGAGTCGCCATGTGATCTCCTGCGTGTCTTGATGCGTGGCGTGAATCCACCAGCGACCGGGGAGGACGGAGACGATGGCCTGACCGCTGGCGTCGAGTTGCGTCTTGACGGGCTGACGCGCGCCCATGCGGCTCACGATGAAATCTTCAAAGCGTTGGCCGGGGCGTCGCTCGTCGAAAAACTCGCGTTGCGCCGCCGCGAGATCAATCGAGTAGAGTTGAACGGGAGTGTCAAAGTTTGCTTTCGCAACATTTTCATCGGCGCGTTGCAGGACGATCCGCAACACTGTTTCGCGCGCCTGTCTGGTGAAGCCCGGCGCGTCGTCGGGCGGCAGGCGACGATAGATGAGCCAGCCCGCGCCGACGAGCGCGAGGACGAGCGCGGCGCGCAGGCAGGCGACGAGCCAACGATGTACGGGAAGGGGAGTGCTCACGGTAAATATCTGCGCCGGGAAAGTTGCGCCGGTTCAGGCCATGAATCCCTTCTCGCGCAGCGCGCTTTCCAACTCTCGATTGCTCGGCACGGAGAGCACTTGCCCGGCGATGTCGAGCGTCGGCTTGCGCTCCTTGCCGTCGTTATGTTGCTTCACCCACGCGGAAGCCTGTGCGTCTTCTTCCACATTGATGTATGTGTGCGCGACGCCGAGTTCCTTCAGATGCTTCAAAGTATCCTGCGTGTCATGACACCAATCCGCCCCGTAAACTTTCACTTCCATCGTCGTTCCCTCCGAAATTATTTAACGGGCATGATAGCAAAGCAGGGGTGAAGGACGAAGGAGCAGGGATGAAGGATGAAGAAAATTACTCAAGAGTAGCGAATGATTACTTTCATCCTTCACCCCTCATCCTTCATCCTGGCCTTTCCCGGTGTTACAATGCGTTTTCAAAACCAAGCTTGTATCAGCAAAACATTCCAGTGACGACAACAGCGACGGATAAATTTCGCGATGAGTGCGGCGTCTTCGGCATCTACGGCCACGCGGAGGCCGCGCGCCTCGCCTATCTCGGTCTCTATGCGTTGCAACATCGCGGGCAGGAGTCCTGCGGCATCGTCTCTTCGGACGGGCGCGAGTTGCGCTCGGAACGCGCGATGGGACTCGTCCCCGATGTCTTCAATGCCGAACGGCTCAATCGTCTGCCCGGCTCCTCGGCCATCGGCCATGTGCGTTATTCCACCGCCGGTGAAGTCTCCATCCGCGAAGCGCAGCCCTTCCTCGTCGCCTGTCAACACGGGCAAGTCGCCATCTGTCACAACGGGAACCTGCCCTTCGCCACCGAAGAACGCAAACGATTGGAGAGCGCGGGCGCGATCTTCTCTTCCACCTCCGACACCGAAGTTATCCTCCACGGCATCGCGCGCTCGCAGGCCGCAGGGATCAACGCGGCGATCCCGGAAGTTTTGCGCGAGACCGAGGGCGCGTTCTCGATGCTCTTTCTTACGCCCGACGCTTTGATCGCCATCCGCGATTCGCGCGGCTTTCGCCCGCTCGCTTTGGGGCGACTTGGAGACGCATGGGTCGTCGCATCGGAAACCTGCGCTTTCGATCTCATCGAAGCGCGCTACGTCCGCGACGTGGAACCGGGCGAGATGCTCATCATCGACGCGGACGGATTGCATTCGTCCTTCCCGCTGCCCGTGCGCGAGCACGCGATGTGCGTCTTCGAGCACGTCTATTTCGCGCGCCCCGATTCGCTCATCTACGGCCACTCGGTCAACGAGTCGCGCCACAAGATGGGCAAGCGGCTCGCCGTCGAACAACCCGCCGACGCAGACATCGTCGTGCCCGTGCCCGATTCCGGCCTCGCCGCGGCGGTCGGCTACGCCGCGCAATCCGGCATCAACTTCCGGCACGGTCTCGTGCGCAACCACTACGTCCACCGCACCTTCATCGAGCCGAAACAATCGATCCGCTCCTTCGGCGTCCGCATCAAGCTAAACCCCGTGCGCCACCTTATCGACGGGCGGCGCGTCGTTCTGATCGACGACTCCATCGTGCGCGGCACAACTTCAAAAAAGATCGTTCGCATGGTCAGAGAAGCCGGCGCGAAGGAAGTCCACTTGCGGATCAGTTGCCCGCCGACCGTCAGCCCGTGCTTCTACGGCGTGGACACGCCGAACAAGTCAGACCTCATCGGCGCGCAGATGTCCGTTGAGGAAATACGAGACTTCATCGGAGCCGACTCGCTCGGCTATCTCTCGCTCGAAGGGATGCTCGAAGCCACCGGCCTGCGCCCCAATTCGGCCTGCGTCGCCTGCTGGACGGGCCACTATCCCACCCGGATCACACATGAGGCCGAAACCCAGTGGGCGCGCGAACATGAACCCGTACCGTCTGACTGATGGATAGGAAAAATAGTTTCCCGCGTGTAATTATTGTTGTTCGGCAACTATCGTCAGGTTAAATTTCTCGTCTTAAATGGAAGCTCATGTCTAACAATCTGCTGGAAAGAATAACTATCAATCCCGAGCAATGTGGCGGGCGTCCGTGCATTCGCGGCATGCGCATCAGGGTGAGCGACGTGCTTGATCTATTTGCCGCCGGTTTAAGTGCCGAACAGATTCTGGAAGAGATGCCCGATCTTGAGATAGACGATCTCAAAGCCGTTCATCTATATGCGGCGCGACGGCTAAATCATCCCGTCCTCGCGGCATGATGATCTGGATTGACGCGCAACTATCGCCAACTATCGCGGCGTGGATCGGCGTTAATTTTTCTGTGCCTGCCGTGGCGTTACGCGACCTGGGGTTGCGTGATGCTACGGATCGCGCCATCTTCTTGGCGGCTCGCAACGCGTCGGCCATTTTGATTACGAAAGACAGTGATTTCCTTCGCTTGCTGGATGAATTCGGCTCTCCTCCTAAAGTTATCTGGCTCACCTGCGGTAACACTTCCAACGCGCGGCTCAAGCAGATTTTGACCAACACGTTGCCGCAGGCGTTATCGCTTCTACAATCAGAGCAACTGGTTGAAATAAACTCTGATTAAAATTGTCTGCAAGATCATGTATGACATAACTCGGAGGCTGTGCTTCAAATTCAGGAGGTAGCGTAAATTGGCACAGAGTAGAAGTGTTCGCGGCTGTGGGTGCGCGCTGGCGGTGCTGGCAATTGTGCTGGGCCTCGCGCTGTTCGCCTATTTCAAGTTTTACCGCCCGCAGCCGGGGCCGCAGCTTCCGCCGCCTTCGGGCGATGAACTTTCGCTTCACATGCTCGATGTCGGGCAGGGCGATGCGATCCTGATCATCGCGCCGGGGGGCAAGACCGCGCTCGTGGACGCGAGCGTGCCGGGCAGCGGCAAGAAAATTCTCGCCGCCATGAAACGTTACGGCGTCGATCACATCGATCTCTTCATCACGACGCACGCGCACGCGGACCACATCGGCGGCGCGGATGAAGTCATCAAAGCCACGAAAGTTTATCAGGTGCTCGACAGCAAAGTTCCCAACACGACGAAGAACTACGAGGACTTTCTCGCGGCGATTGAAGACAAGGGGGTTCAGTACGTCGGCGCAGAGCCTGGTCAAACGTTTCAACTCGGCGACAGCGGCGCTGTCATCTCCGTCCTCGCGCCCGTCCAACCGCTCTTTACGAAAGATCAACTGCGTTCGGGCGGCAACGAGCCGAACGCCAACTCGGTCGTGACCCGACTCGACTACGGCGAGTTCTCGATCCTGCTGACGGGCGACGCCGAAGCGCAGACCGAAGCGCGGATGTCGGAGAGCGGCGCGCGGCTCGAAGCGCGAGTGTTGAAGGTCGGGCATCACGGCTCGAAGTATGCGAGTTCGGCAGATTTCCTGCGGCAGGGTAAATTTAAAGACGCCCTTATCTCCTGCGGCACGGACAACCGCTATGGGCATCCGAGCCAGGAAGTGCTGGATCGTCTCAAGGCTCTCAACATCAAAGTCTACCGGACGGATTTGCTGGGCGAGATCACGATCAAGACGCGCGGCAGGGAGGATTATCAGATCACCGCCGAACGCGAAGCCGCCCCCGCCGATCTTTTGACGGGACGCAAAGCGCAAAAGGACGACTCCGCCAAGTCGGGCTTTATTCAATACGGCGATTTCGGCCCCGCGCCCAAACAATCCAAAGAACAAAACAACAACACGAAAAAAGCGACGGGAGGCCGGTAAGATTCAAGGCTCGAACGACATGACCGGAAAAGATGATTCACCACAGCGCTCCGCCACGCTCGAACTCCGAGCCGTCATCGACCGCATCGAGGATGGAGAGATCGCCGTCTTGAGCCTCGACGACGAGACGAAATCGCACATCGACGTGCCGCGCGCACGCCTGCCTCAAAATGCCCGCTCCGATGGCGACCACCTGCTCGTGAAATTCGACGTGGACCAACAGAGCGGCGCACGCACGCTCAAGTCCATCACCGCCGCGCCCGCCCGACGCGCCGCCGCCGAAGACCGGATCAAAAAGATGCAGGAACGCCTGGAGCGGATGAGCGGCACGAAGGACCAGAAAGATTTCAAACTCTAACTATCCGTGGTTCTTTGTCCGTTGTCAGTTGTTCAATCGAATTGTTAGCTCCTGACGCAATGAAACACAAAACAACGGACTACTGACAACGGACAGCGGACGAGTTCCCATGACCAAATCCATCACTTACAGCGACGCGGGCGTTTCCATTGACGCGGCGAACGCGGCGGTTGACCGGATTAAAGAGATGGCGCGCGGGACGTTCAACGCGCGCACGCTCTCCGAGATCGGCAGCTTCGGCGGGATGTTCGACGGCGCGTTTCCCGCGCTCGGTGCGCCCGTGCTCGTCGCTTCGGCGGACGGCGTCGGGACGAAACTCAAAATCGCCTTCGAGACGAACACACACCACACCATCGGGCGCGATCTCGTCAACCACTGCGTCAACGATATTCTCGTGCAGGGCGCGCGCCCGCTCTTCTTCCTCGACTATGTCGCGACGGGCGCGCTCGCTCCCGAAGTCGTCGCTTCAATCGTCGAAGGCATGGCGCGCGGGTGTCGGGAAAACAACTGTGTGCTCCTCGGCGGCGAAACCGCCGAAATGCCCGGCTTCTACGCTGACGGGGAATACGACGTGGCGGGCTTTATCGTTGGCATCGTGGATCGCGAGCGCGTCATCGACGGCAAAACAATCGCGGCGGGCGACGTGCTGCTCGCGCTTCCTTCCGTCGGCCTCCACACCAACGGCTACTCGCTCGCGCGCAAACTCTTCTTTGAAGTCGCCGGACACAACACGTCAACTCACCTCGAAGAACTGGGGATGACCGTCGGCGAAGCATTGTTGCAACCGCACGCCAGCTACCTCCCCGCGCTCGAAGCATTGCTCGATAGCGGCATCCTCAAAGGTCTCGCGCACATCACGGGCGGCGGGCTGATCGATAATCTCCCGCGCATCCTGCCCGAAGGCGCGGGCGTTGAAATCACACGCGGTTCGTGGCCCGCGCTGCCGGTCTTTACGCTCATGCAGCGCCTCGGCAACGTGTCGGAGACGGAGATGCACCGCACGTTCAACATGGGCGTCGGCATGGTCATCATCTGTGCGGGCGCGGACGCACAGACGATCAAATCTCACGTCGCGGCGCGCGGCGAGAAGGCTTATGAGATCGGGCGCGTCGTCGCGGGCGGGCGCGAAGTGAATTTCACCTGAAGCGTTCACGGCTTCGTCGCCGGAGCGCGCTGCCTGAGATTCGAGATAAGCATAGTTGCCCATCATTCAAAATCCGAAATCTCAAATCTATAACTTGAAACTAGCCATCCTCATTTCCGGTCGCGGCTCGAACATGCTTGCGCTCGCCGATGCGGTTGCGCGGGGTGCGATTCCCGGAGCCGAGATCGCGCTCGTCTTGAGCGATCACGCCGAAGCGCAGGGACTCGCCCGCGCCGCCGCACGCGGCCTCGCGACGCTCGCCGTCGAACGCCGCGAACGCACGCGCGCCGAACACGAGCAGGAGATCATCGCCGCGTTGCGGTCTCATCAAATCGATCTCGTCTGTCTCGCGGGTTTCATGCGCCTGCTCTCGCCCGCCTTCATCGAAATTTATCGCGGTCGCATTCTCAACATTCATCCGAGTTTGCTGCCCGCCTTCCCCGGCCTCGACGCGCAACGACAGGCCATCGAGCACGGCGTCAAATTGAGCGGCTGCACCGTCCACTTCGTAGATGAGACTTTGGACGGCGGCCCCATCATCACGCAGCGCGTCGTCCCTGTGATGGACGACGACACGCCGGAGACGCTCGCCGCGCGCATCCTCGTCGAAGAGCATCAAGCCTATGCGGAAGCGGTTGTATTAGTTGTCAGCGGAGATTATAAGATCGCGGGTAGGTCGGTGATCAGCCGGTGAGCTTTTGACCATCGGGAACCGAATCAGGCTCTACACATCTCACTAAATGGAGTCAAACGGTGAGTAAACAACCTCGCAAACATTCTGCCAAAACGGCAAAAGCATCACTTCTTCTGTCCGAGCGCGACGGCGCGTTGGAAGGCGGCGTAGACGGCTTTTGAGAGGACGGTGCGCAAGCCGCCTTTTTCCATCTGATAGATCGCCTCGGCGGAAGTGCCGCCCGGCGACGTGACCATGTTGCGCAGTTCCGCCGGGTGCTTGTGCGATTCCATCGCGAAGCGCACGCTCCCCAGCATCGTTTGCAAGACGAGTTCGCGCGCCACTTCACGCGAGAACCCCATGTGGACGCCCGCATCGACGAGCGATTCCATGACCAGAAAAATGTAGGTCGGGCCGGTCGCGCTGAGGGCCGTCGCCATGTCGATCTGCCGCTCCTCATCCACGCGCATCTCACGCCCCAACGCGCCGAGCATCGCGCCCACCTGTCGCCGCCGCGTCTCGTCAACCTGCGCGGTTGCGGTCCACACCGTCATCCCTTCGCCCACTTGCGCGGGCGTGTTCGGCATCGCGCGCACGATGGCCGGATGCAGCAACTCGCCCGCAATTGTTTCGATCCGTGCGCCCGCGATAATGGAGAGCACGAGGTCAGTCGGGCGCAGTGCGTCTTTCAACTCGTGCAGCACGCTGTTCAATTTCTGCGGCTTGACGGCGAGGACGATGATCGAACTCTGTGCGGCGGGCGGCGGCGGAGCGGCGGCATCGCTCAACCGTTCGCCCGTCGTCGCCTCGCGGTTGCTTTCGACGACATGAATGCCGTACTTGGCGGCGAGTTCACTACAGCGCGCGGCGCGCGGGTGGCTGCCGACGATTTGCGCGGGCGCGACGAGTTGCCGTTTCAGGAGACCCGCGATCATGGATTCGGCCATCACGCCGACGCCGACGAAGACGAGCCGCACATCGCCGAGCAAAGTCTCTTGATGGCTTTCAGTTGATGCCGTGGCGGTTGGTGAAATAGTCATAGCTGAAAAGTTATCCTGAAAGTTTTTCTTTCCTCGCTTGGTTTCGCCGACAGATAATCACACAAGCGCCATAAATCGTAAATCGCGAATTGTAACCCGCTCAAAAACCGTCTTCGTCAGTTTACGATTCACGCTTCACGATTTACGATTGCCCCATGACAATTGATGAACAACTGGATTACCTGCGCAAAGGCACGGTCGAGATCATCCGCGAAGACGACCTGCGCGCCAAGTTAGAGCGAAGCGCGCAAACGGGCATTCCCCTGCGCGTGAAACTCGGAGCCGACCCGACCGCGCCCGACATTCATCTCGGCCACACGGTCGTCATCCGCAAGCTCCGCGCGTTTCAGGAACTCGGCCACACGGTCATCTTTCTCATCGGTGACTTCACCGGACTCATCGGCGACCCTTCCGGCAAATCCTCCACGCGCCCGCAACTGACGCGCGCCGAGATCGACGCGAACGCCGAAACATACAAGACGCAGATTTTCAAGTTGCTCGATCCAGACAAGACCGTCATCGAGTTCAACTCGCGCTGGATGGACGCGCTCGGCTCCGACGGCTTCATCCGTCTCGCCTCGCACGTCACCGTGAAGCAGATTTTGGAGCGCGACGATTTTGAGAAGCGGCTCGCCGAAAATCGCCCTCTCGCCCTGCACGAAGTCCTCTACCCGCTCGTGATGGCCTACGATTCCGTCGCGCTCGAAGCCGATGTGGAACTCGGCGGCACGGATCAGAAATTCAACATTTTGATGGGGCGCAATCTGCAACGCGAGTACGGGCAGGAAGCGCAGGTCGCCTGTATCATGCCGCTCCTCGAAGGCACGGACGGCGTGCAGAAGATGTCCAAGTCCCTCGGCAACTACATCGGCATCAACGAACCACCGAACGAGATGTTCGGCAAAGTCATGTCCATCTCGGACGAACTGATGTGGCGCTACTATGAACTGCTGACGGACTTGAGCGTAGATGAGATCGCACGAATACGCGCGGCGGCGGAATCGCGCGAACGCAATCCGCGCGACCTCAAAGTCGAACTCGCCAAACGCATCATCAGGGACTTTCATTCACCGGCGGACGCGCAAGCCGCCGAAGACGAGTTCAACCGCGTCTTTAAGCGCAGGGAAGCGCCTGATGAAATTGAAGAGCGCACCGTAAAGGCAACCGACTGGGGACTACGGGCATTACTCGTCGAAACCGGACTGGCGACTTCAAATGCCGAGGCAAAACGATTGATCGAACAAGGCGGCGTGTCTATTGATGGACATCCAATCGCTACGGCTAATCACATAGAGCAATTAAAACCGGGGATGACAGCTATTATCAAAGTCGGCAAGCGTCGTTTCCTGCGCGTGCGCGGAGTATGAAAATACCGCGAGCACGCGCAACACCAGTTTACGGATTGACTCATTTTTTGATTGACCCATTCGCTCATTTGCTCATTGTGTCAGTGAACCGATGAGCAAATGAGCAAGTGCCTTTCGCCGCGCGCTTATTTTCTCCACTCGACGGGAAACAGCGTCCCGGCTTTCTCCGCATCGATTTTTACGCCGACGAGCGAGGCGGCGTGCGCGAGCACGGGGTCTTGTTTGGCCGACATTTGCGCCGCCGTCGGGAGCATCAATTGATCGGGCGTGACGCCGGTGTGTTCGAGGCTCTTGCCATCGGACATAATTACGTCGGCCTCCGTGACGCTGACGCCGTAGAAGGCGACGATGTCAACTCCCGATTCATGCCCGTGATAGCGACTCTGCATCACTGCGCCCGCCGTACGGTCGCCGAGCACCGTGCCGCGTTTTTCGAGTTGGATGATGCGCGCGAACATCTCGGCGGCGGAGCCTGATTCGCTATCAACGAGTACGACGACCTGACCCGTGAAGACGCGGTCGCCGCGCGATTTCGCGATCTCCGGCTTACTCTCTTTGCGCTTCTTGATGTCGGCGATCTTCACCTCGCGGTCGAAAAAGTAGCCGACGAGCTTTTGCAGCGTCAAAGCGAGTCCGCCGCCGTTGCCACGCAGGTCGAGAATGAGCGCCTTGCGCTTTTTAACCTTGCTCATCATGTCGCCGATCTGTGCATCTTCCATGTCGAACTGCGGCATCTTCCAGATGAACAGTTCATCGCCCACCTCGTGATAACGATGGCGGTTCAAACGGTCTTCGTTTTCGGCGTCTCTGATGAAATCAAAGATGTCCGCGAAATGACTTATCTGCTTGCCCGGCATGACCTTCGCCATCACGGGAAATTCCTGTTCCGCGCCGTCCGGCTTGCGGATGATGACCTGCATGCCGTGGCGCGGGCGCAGCGAGTAGTAGAAGTATTTCATCTTCCAGAGATTTGCGCGCGTCGGCTCGAAGCCGTCGATTGACCAGACCTCGTCGCCCACCTTCAAACCCTTCGCTTCGGCGTCGCTGCCCGGTTTGACGGCGAAGATGTAGCATTTGTCGCCGATCATCTTCATCTGCCATCCGTAATCGGTGCGCGACGGGCGCGGCGGCGGAACGAAGTAGGTATGCGAGTCGTTGAAGTCAACTAAAACCTGCGCGATGATGGCGAAGGCGTGGCCGAGCGAGGACGCTTTTTTTACTTTCTCGTCGGCTTCTTTGAACCGTGCTTCGAGGTCGATGCCGCGAAATTTATCGTCGTAGTAATATTTTTGAATGTCGGTTTTAACGGAACGCAGCATCGCACGCGCGCGTTCGAGATTGAAGCCGCTAATCTTTTTGTCGTCCTCTTGCGCGTGCGCAATTTGCGCCGCGCCGACGAGCAGCAACATGATGGCGCAGACCACGTAGATTCGTTTGAGGGAACGCAGCGATAGGAACTTTTTGATTTTCATCGAGGAAATGCTCCAGAAGTGTTGAATTCCGAGTGAGTCCGGTTTGGCGTCTCAGGGTGTCGGGCACACCGGGGACGACAGCGGACATGCAGGCTAGCACAAGACCCAAACGGCAGTAAAGTTTTCAACGTAATGCCTCAGTTACGGGCGGAAATTCAACATGAGCGTACTGAAACTAAAGCACTTACTTGCGCGCCTCCGCGCGTAACTGAGGCATTACTGGGTGTAATTAAAAGTGGGACTCAAGGATAATGACTTTCACTAAGCAGCGAAAGTGGAGGTCAGACATGTCAAATTCCAGCGACGGTTTAGATGAGCGAACTAAAAGGTTCATCGCAAAGCTACAT
>JBPCIP010000136.1:0-6299 GCA_051006195.1 Pyrinomonadaceae bacterium | reverse complement strand
GCGCAAGCGAGCGCGCACGGCAGCCCGGCCACGCAGCGCACCGGCGCGGGACGCGGGGAGCGCGACCGCACACGGCCACGCCGACCGGCGCACGGCGGACGATAAAGCGAATTATGTGCAGCCGCGTCGTGTGCGGCTGGCGCGGAGCGGCGAAGCGACGCGCGGACACATAATTGCGCTTTATCGGCTGACGCACGGGCGCGGCAGAAACCTCAACCTACGAAAGGCGCAACGATGAAGAAATCCAGCTGGCAAACAACGGCGGAAGTCCTCGATGTGATTGATGGAGATACCTTTCGCGCTCGCCTCGACCTCGGTTGGCGCATTTCACTGCTGGTGCTGGTGCGAGTGCGCGGCATCAACGCGCCGGAGATGACGACGGATGGCGGCGCTGCGGCTCGTGAGTTTCTCGCGCGTGTGTTGCCTCCGGGCACAATCGTCGGCATCAATTCACGTCGGCTCGACAAATACGGGCGCAGCGAGGCGGACGTGACGCTGCCGAACGGCGCAGACCTCGCCCGGCAGCTGCTCGATTCCGGCCACGTGGTCGCGATGCGCCGGTGAGTGTGGCGGCCACGTCTCGCCCGGCGGCTGAATGCAAGATTAGGCGCGCGCGGCCGCTCGCCTAATCTGAGCATTGCAGCCGACCGGAGATAGCGCGGCTCTCATCAATCTTTGCCGCGCTCCTGGTCCGCGAGCGGCGGCGCACGTCACGCACCGCGAACAAAGAAAAGGTCTGCGCTCGTCACGCAGACCTTTTTCTTTTGCGCTGGCTGCTGCTCAGACAGCTTCCGCCGACGCGAGCCACACCTTGCCCTGCCTTTTCTCCGACCGGAACGGCACAGCGCAAATCACTCCACACACACACTCACACACACACATGTATGTATTAATTAGAGTGCCTGTTTGTGACGGTGTTCTTTGCACTGAACTTTGCCACCGGCGAGCGTGAAGCGGGCGCGTCGCGCGCTGTGCTTCGTGAGGTATCGCTTGCTCGTCTCCGGCGAGATGTTCAATTCAAACGCCGATTCCACAATTGCCTCTCGCACCGATAGATCGCCCTCATCGAGCAAAGAGCAAATCAGGTCGAGAAACAATTCCTCGGCGGACGCATTGAACGCGATGCGGTCGAGTTGTTTCAGCGCCGTCAGTTCATCCGGCGGCTCCGGCGCCCTGGGCGGCTCCGGCGCCCTGGCTTCTTCGAGGCTGTGAATTGTGATCAGAGGTTCAGGTGTCGGCGGTTTGTCGAAAGACGGGCTGGGAAACGAAAGCTGTGCTTTCTTTTTCATCGCATTCTCCTTCTGCGTGGAGTCTGCAAATTGTGAAGGCGGCGGCGCGATGCAGATGCGCGCGTTCATCCGGTCGAGCCGGTAGCTATCCAGCGCGACGGACTAGCCGCCTTCTTCCCCACGTTCAAAACGAACGCGAGAAGCAGAACGCCGGTGTTGAGCCGCCGCGCACACAGCGCATCGAGCGGATGAAAGCCGCGCACACAGCGCATCGAGCGGATGAAAGCCGCGCGATTCGCGGTCGGCTCGAACACCTTGTTCTGCTTCGTCGGAAAAGAACTGCGTCAATTCTCGCATGGCGCGCAATCGCTATATCCTGTGACCGTCCTCGCTCACGCCACAACATAGCCACCCTCGCGTAAAGGAGAATCCTCATGTGCCGCTTCAACTGGATCAAGCTGCTCGCTACCATCGCGGCCGCGGCTGGCACGTCGCTCTTACTTTCGCTCGATAACAATAAACTGAGCGGCACGGAGATTCTGCGCGCCGTCATTCAGGCTTTCATCGCCGCCGCTGCCTTCGTCGAACAGCCGCGCGATGTTCCGCCGTCGCGATGAGCGCGCGAGCGCAAGCGAGCGCGCACGGCAGCCCGGCCACGCAGCGCACCGGCGCGGGACGCGGGGAGCGCGACCGCACACGGCCACGCCGACCGGCGCACGGCGGACGATAAAGCGAATTATGTTCAGCGCGCCTCGCGCTGGCGGCGAGCGGTGAAGCGAGCCGCGGAAACATAATTGCGCTTTATCGGCTGACGCACTGGCGCGGCAGGAACGCGGCGAAGCTGCGACGGCGGCGGTGTGGCTGGCAGCGTTGGGCGTGGCTGCCACGTCTCGCCCGGCGGCTGAATGCAAGATTAGGCTCGCTGGCGCGGCCTAATCCAGGCATTGCAGCCGACCGGAAATAGCGCGGCTCTCATCCATCTTTGCCGCGCTCTGGGTAAGGCTCTTGTGGTCGAAAATTGAATTACCTTCAAAAGCCACAACATCTTGTGGCTTTACCGCCTTCATTTTTCGCTCTTTTTTTCGACGAAAATTTCCCTCATTTTTGCAGCCTCATTTCTCACCTATTTTTGCCGCGCTCCGGGTGCGCGAGCGGCGGCGCAGGTCACGCACTGCGAACAAGGAAAAAGGTCTGCGCTTCCACACGCAGACCTCTTTCTTTTGCGCTGGTCGTCGCTCAGACGAGTTTTTCAGACGCGAGCCGAGGCTTATCCCACCTTTTTGACAAAGCCCGCCGCGATGAGCCTGTCCGCGAGATTGCCGCGCGTCGGCAAGGTGACACTCGCCTCGGAACGACCGTACTTGTCCAGACGCTTGCTTTCGATGTGGACGACCGAGCCGACTGGAAGCATCTCCGCGAGATAGTCGCGCGCCGCTGCGCCGCCTTCCTCGTTCAGTTCCGGCGCGTTGATGCCGCGCACGCGCACCATCGTCACAAGCGAAATCTTCCAGCCGAGGTCGAGCCGCGCGCGGAACGTGTCGCCGTCGTACACGTCCAGCACTTCGGCGGTGGTCGCCCAGGTTGTTTTCTTCTTCATCCCGCGCTCCTTTCTCCGGCTGAATTTCGCATGCGAAAATTCTGCAAAATTCAGCCGGTAATTTTCAGCCACACACACACACACTCACACACACACACACATATATTTATTATTAGAGTGCATGTTTATGATCATGAATTTTGCACTGAACTTTGCCGCCGACGAGCGAGAAGCGAGCGCGCCGCGCGCTGTGCTTCGAGATGTATCGCTTGCTCGTCTCCGGCGAGATGTTCAATTCAAACGCGCCTTCAACAATTGCCTCTCTCACCGATAGCTCGCCTTCATCCAGCAGCGAGCAAATCAGGTCGAGAAACAATTCTTCAGCGCAGGCATTGAACGCGGTCTTGTCGAGTTGCTTCAGCGCGCTCAGTTCGTCCGGCTGCTCCGGGGTGCTGACATCTTCGAGGAGCGTGATTGTGAGCGGTGCTTCAGGTGTCGGAGGTTTGTCGAAAGACGGGTGGGCAAACGAAAGCTGAGATTTCTTCTTCATCGTGTCTCCTTCTTGTTGGAGTCTTGATGAATTGAAGGCGGCGCACGCTCAAGATTGCGTGTGTTCGCGTCGGCTCATGACTTCCTGCGCTAGCCGCCTTCTTCCTCATTGCGTGAGACGCAACGAGAAGCAGAACGCCCGAATTAACCGGGCGCGGAGACAACATCATAAGCGGCAAGTCTCGCGGATGAAAGCAACGCTATTCGCGCTCCGGTTGAATGAGTTGTTAGACCGCCCATGACTTAGACCATTCAACGCTGCCCTTATTTTCTGAGCTTCATCATTCAAGCCTTAGCTCTCTTGTGTATGCGAAGCGTGTCTAACGCCCGCCATCAGCCGCCGCGACGAACCGCCGAATTAAAGCAAGTCTCGCGCATGAAGGCAACACTATTCGCGGTCGGCTGCATGGCGTTGTTATGCGGCCCCCTGACACTCAAGGCAGACGAGGCGTTCTTTTCAACTGACCCATCAGCGCGCCTATGCTGATAAGAATTATAGGCATGATACACCGACCAAGTATCTCGCCGCTCCAAGTTCCTGCCTTATCCTTTAGCCATAATGGATCGCTCAGCCGCCCCACCACCCAATCGTCCAAGACGAACGATACCTGCCAAACAATAACTGTTACCAAAAGATAAATGACAAACTGTCGCCAAGACCGAATCATTAAGCCGAAGACAAAAGGCACGATCAGGAGCGGACAGAGAGCCACAAGATAATACAAAAATGTTCTGTAACCGATAGCTGGCGAGTAAGAAAGAGCGCGCCCGACGCCGTGAGTAAATGCGAGAAGCGCAACATAGAGCAGAAGATGTTTGGCTTTTCTATTCATCAGTACCATGAACATCGAGGACGCATAACGCCCGGCATCACCCGCCGCGCACGCAATGCATCAGGCATTCAAGTCTCGCGGATGAGAGCCGCGCTAATCGCGGTCGGGTGCATGCCGTTGTTATGTTGTAGCTCTTGGTTCCGCCGCGCCGAACGTGATCTCTTTCTATGAGCCGCGTGAGAGCTGATGCTGAGTGCCACATGCTCGCATGATGGGTTGATTCAACTCTCATCCACCTTCAACCAGCCTCGCGAATTATCCACACAATCTCGACAGCATTCAATTGAGGCGCGGCGGGAGACTTTGTTGATTCAACGCGATGCGGAGACATAACGCCCGGCATCACCCGCCGCGCATTCAACGGAACAGGCACGGCGTCTTGCGCATGAAAGCCGCGCTATTCGCGGTCGGGTGCATGCCGTTGTTATGTTGTAGCTCCTTGCTCCGCCGCGCCGAACGCGATCTCTTTTCTTGAGCCGTGTGAGGGCTGACGCCCAATGCCTTGTGCTTTCGTGATGGGTTAAGGCAACTCACGCGAACATTCAACCAGCCGCTGGCATTATCCACACAAGATGAAGAGCATTCAATTGAGGCGCGGCGGGAGACTTTGTTGATTCAACGTGAAGCGGAGACATAACGCCCGAATTAACCCGCGCCGAGCGCCAGCGACAATTTACATCAGAGGAAGAATGATGAAAAGGATGCTATCGAGGCGTCGGGTTGAATGAGTTGTTAGGCGCGGCATCGCTAGGACTCTTCATCTTGAAATCTTACACGACCAATGAGCAAAATCTGGAACAGCATTTCCTCTACGTCTTGCAACACATCTATTGTGGGCAATATATTCTCCAACAACTCATGGTATTTGGGCTTTATATACTGAAGCTTCCACTCTAAGTTTGGGGGCGGCGGCTGAACTGGCAACAATGCAATCACCGGAACTTGAGGGCGTACCTCTGTGGCATCTTCAGGATGGTAATAATTGTCCCGTAATCTTTCATACTCCTTAAATCGGCTTTCTAAAGCAAAAACAATATTAGAGGAGCGTTCCAGAGCCTGATTAGCATAAACATGCCAAGGAATGCGTAATACCAAATCATGTAACGCAAACTCCTGATAAAATAGCCGCCAACTCTCCATGATTTCTTCGTCACTCAAATGTTTAGTGTCCTGCTGAAGGAATATTACCATCTGAGAACACAACCTTAATAAGCGCGTGACGTGGAAAAGCATTCTGGTTACTTGTGTACTCTCAAATGTTTTCGATAAATCGCTACGAAGTTGAGCGAAGTAGCTGCTTAGATATTTGGGAACTCCTTCTATCAAGGAATCGTTTTCGCTATTTCGATTAAGAAGTAATTTCACATCCTCTTTTTCTTCCCTATATTGAGGGTAACGAGGATACGCATATTCCAACCAATCAAACCAAAATCGTCTCTGAGATACATCAACTACGACGATAAGAACTGGATGAAGCTTGCCAAGCCAATAGTTGATAGTAGATTGAGCAATGGGGACTTCTATTTTTTGGTCTGAAGCTACTTGGACGTTTCGGCGTCCTTTTAACTGCACATAGAATTCTTCACCTGTAACATTTCCATTTCGTGCTAACTCAATGCGAAGATCAAGACCGTAATCAGGTTGAATAGGCGATATGATCCAATCTGGGGAACACGCTGATACAAAGATACGCACAGCCTCGTCACCGCTCACATGGCTCAACGGACGTTGCGGGAAGTTTGTCATAATGAGCTTTTCAGTTGAAACCTCGCTAGCGCCTAACGCCGCCAATCAGCCGCCGCGCACACAACGCATCAAGCATCCAAGTCTCGCACATGAAAGCCGCGCTATTCGCGGTCGGCTGCATTGGCTTGTTCGGGGGCGGCTCAACTCCGATGGAACGCGGAGCGCATTCAACCCGCCGCAGCATCCGAGCAGCCACGAAGACCACACCGACTCGGAATCACGTCATCCGACTGCAAAGAAACGCGGAGCGCGACAACGCGCACGACGCACAACATCCGCCGCCAACACAGGAGCATTATCGCGCAAGGTTCACCAGGCGCAACTGTTTTCTTTCGTGAGATTCAACCCGCGAGGCAAGCGAGGCTACAACCCTTCAAGGTTGGTTTCGCCACAAGCCGCCGAACG
>JBPCIP010000135.1:0-38499 GCA_051006195.1 Pyrinomonadaceae bacterium | reverse complement strand
ATGGAGAAGAGAGTGCGCGTGCCCTTGTAGAAATCATCGTAGGCGCGCCGGGCGCGCAGTTCCGCGATGGCGAAGCCGCACGGCCAGTCGTTGCCGTGGACGACATCGGGCGGATGACCGAGGCGTTTGAGCAACGCGAGCGCGGCGCGAGAGAAGAAGGCGTAGCGCGTGTGATCGTCCGTGTAGCCGTAGATGCCTGGTCGCGCGAAATATTCCGGCGCGTCGATGAGAAACGCCGGCGCGCCAATCGCTTCGCTATACCAGACCTGGACGTGACGATTTCCCCCAGTCCATTCGACTTCCAGATTGTCAATGAACAATTCGCGCAAGAGTTGGCGATTCGTCTGTTCGTAGAGCGGCAACACGAGGCTCGCGTTCACATCGCCCGTGGCGATGAGCGCCTTCGGGAGCGCGCCCGCCACATCGCCCAGTCCACCTGTTTTAGCGAACGGCACCGCCTCCGACGATAAAATCGCCACGCGCAAGAGTCTTCACCCGCCACCCCTTCTCCAGCCGGGGCGTTTCACAGTCTGAATTGCAAAGCTTGGAAAGCCATTCTACGCAAGAAAAGTGACGAGTGACAAGGGATAAGAAGGTGAATGGGAAATAGTAAATGGTAAATGGATGAAGAAACAGTTCTCGTCATTTACCATTTGCTATGCACCATTCACCTGCTGCTTAGGTTTGCATCGAGGCGAGGAATTCGGCGTTCGACTTGGTTTTGCTGAGTCGTTCCAGCACGACTTCCATCTGCTCGACGGGCGAAAGCGGGTTCAGGACGCGGCGCATCACCCAGATGCGGGCGAGGTCTTCCTTGCTGATGAGCAATTCCTCTTTGCGCGTGCCGGAGCGTTGGATATCGATGGCGGGGAACAGACGTTTGTCCACGAGACGACGGTCGAGATGAATTTCGCAGTTGCCCGTGCCTTTGAACTCTTCAAAGATCACGTCGTCCATGCGCGAGCCAGTGTCGATCAAGGCGGTCGCGATGATCGTTAAACTACCGCCCTCTTCGATGTTGCGCGCCGCGCCGAAGAAACGCTTCGGACGCTGCAAGGCGTTGGCGTCGATACCGCCGGAGAGAATCTTGCCCGAAGGCGGCACGACCGCATTATGAGCGCGGGCGAGACGGGTCAGCGAATCGAGCAGGATGACCACATCGCGCTTGTGTTCGACGAGGCGTTTGGCCTTTTCGATGACCATGTCGGCAACCTGAACGTGGCGCGTCGGCGGCTCATCAAAGGTCGAAGAAATGACTTCGCCGTTAACCGAACGCTGCATATCCGTGACTTCTTCCGGTCGCTCGTCGATCAGGAGCACGATGAGCGAGACTTCCGGGTGGTTCTTCGAGATGGAGTTGGCGATGGTCTGGAGCATCATGGTCTTACCCGTGCGGGGCGGCGCGACGATGAGGCCGCGCTGGCCTTTGCCGATGGGCGTGACGAGATCAATGACGCGCGCCGAGAGCGTATCGTGCTCGGTCTCCAACATCAGGCGCTCGTCCGGGTAGAGCGGCGTCAAATTGTCGAAGAAGACTTTGTCGCGCGTCTCGCCGGGCGCTTCAAAGTTGATGGCCTCAACTTTGATGAGCGCGAAATAACGTTCGCCTTCTTTCGGCGGGCGAATCTGGCCGGAGACGGTGTCGCCGGTGCGCAGATCGAATTTGCGTATCTGCGAAGGGCTGACATAGATGTCGTCGGGGCCGGGCAGATAGTTGTATTCGGGGGCGCGCAGGAAGCCGAAACCGTCGGGCAAAGTTTCCAGCACGCCTTCGGAGAAGATGAGGCCGCTCTTTTCGGTCTGCGCCGCGAGCACTTTGAAGATCAACTCCTGCTTGCGCATCCCTGTCGCACCCGGTACGTCCATGTCTTTAGCGATCTGGGTCAGTTTCGAGATGGACATCTCCTTGAGCGTCGCCAGATTAAAGGCATCGCCCGACGGAATGAATTCCCGCTCCGCGATTTCATCGGGCGAACTATCGACCACTATCGCCGCTGTGGTGGTGGTGGTGGCGGTGGTCGCCCCCCGGTTGCCGTCGCCGCTATTGCCGTTGGCGATGTTACTACTACTACTACTACTGGTTCGTGTGCGTGGTGTACGTTGTGACATTTCTCTTTTTCTCTGGATAGATTGCCGCGGCCTAATGAATAGAAGCCGCCTTTTTTAACAACGAGTTGTGTCCAACTGTTGTCGTGTTACTCTCAATGAGATTGAATTACCGGCGGATAAGGCCGCATTGTAAATTTTATCTGATATGTTTGGGAATGATGCCTCAGGTGCGCGAGGAACTCGGCTCGGCGCAGGAGCGGCGATGCTTCCAGCGGTTATGTTTACGAGGTGATAGGCGAATCCGTACTAAAGCCTCGCCTCCCGTAAAAGTTCACCGAATTATTTTCACGGGCCTTAAGTTCCGACCTGTTCGTCAGATGCCGTCTTATAGCTCGCAAGATCGCCTCGCGGCGAAAAATTCGACTTTTCAATAAATGGGGGATGGTGAGACGGTTAAAGCCCCTTCGATAGCGCGCCAGACGCTTTCGCGTCCGTATCCCGTCACGGCGGAGTAAGCGACAACCTCGCCAGTTCCCATCGCGCCTAAAACTTCCCGCGCGCGACTGATGTTTTTGCGTAATTCATTGTGCGAGAGCTTGTCGGACTTAGTCGCAACCGTCAGGTGAGGCTTCGCATAAGTCGTCAGCCATTCACGTAGTTGCAAATCTAATTTTGTGGGTTCGTGGCGCGAATCTACGATTTGAATTGATAACACAAGCGACTCGCGATTGGCAAGGTACGTCGTCACAATTTCGCCCCACGACTCGCGAATGGCGCGCGGCACCCGCGCGAAACCGTAGCCAGGCAGATCGACGAAATGGTAGCGCCGGTTGATCAGAAAGAAATTGAGCGCCTGCGTTCGCCCGGGCGTCGAAGAGGTGCGCGCCAACCCTTTGACGCCCAGCAGGGAATTGATCAAACTCGACTTGCCGACATTCGAGCGACCGAGAAAAGCCACTTCCGGGAAATTGGTGCGCGGCCAATGCTCTTCGCTAAACGCGCTCTTGACGAATTCGGTACTCGTGATCTTCATAGCACAACGACAAGTGAGGGCAGACGAGATGTTACTCGTCTGCCCTCACTTTATATCTCTTACTTAGCGGTTGCGCCGGAGGAAGTTTGCGCCGGTTGCTCGTCAGACTGCCGGTTGATCGCCGACGCGCGGCGTGCCGCCATGTTCTTCGACATCTCACGCATCTTGGCGAGCCGCTCTTTGGCGTTCGGGGCGCGCATCACGAGTTGTTCGAGATGCGCCCACATCTGCGGGCCGTACATCGCGCGGAGTTCTTCGATGAACGGCTCAAACTTGGCGTAGTAGAAAAAGTGTTCGCCGTTGGCGTCGTTGAACAATTTTTCGTCAATCGCGCCGTTGTTGACGAGCGCGGCGGCCATGTCCCAGTAAGACATGACCATGCGGAGGTAGGCGTTATTCTCGCCCAAGCCCGCGTCAACAATATCTTGTAGGCTCTCAGGATTGAACATCGCCATCCAGTTGCGCGCCTTACGCATCGTTTCCTCGCGGCGCAGATCGTAGAGCTTGAGAATTAAATCAGCGTCTTCGTATTTGCTCATGCAGTGTTTTCTCCTTGAATCATCGGTGGGTGTCGCCGGGTCGAGTTACGAGCCAGAATGGTCAGTTTGTTGAGAATGTAGCGCGAAGATCGTCTGGCACTGAGGACAGGTGAAAGAGCCTGCATGATAGCTGACCGGCTCTGCTTGCAGGTCTGGCTGAAGCTGCTCGTCCACGAGAATCTGGTTGCAGATCGCGATGCACTCGTTACAAATAAACACTTCCGGTCCCGGTACGATTTTTTTCACTTCCCTCGGTAGCTTGCCGCAAAATGAGCAACGCGGCTCAGCTTTGTCCTTCTGAAAAATCATAATGTCTCGATGAGTCGATGACTTGAAGCGAGGACATAAGTCGTGATGAATTGATTTGCCGTAGCAAAAAGTTAAGCCGCAACCTGATCGGCTTTGAGCTTGCAATCTTGATTGGAAGGCGAACTTTACAGGCGGGCGGACGGAAAAGCAAGGACGAAAAGAATTGTGGAATGGGGGGTTTCGGTGGGGGGGTGGAAGGGGGGTGGGTGAAAAGGTGTTTGCTTTCCACTCCTCCCTCTGAACTCCCCATTCCACAATCAACCTAGTCTGCCATCGTGGTCGTGCTCTGCACCGGCGGTTCGGTCGTCCAGATGAGCGGTTGCGCCGTCGCGTCGGTCGCCGCATCCGTCGGGCAGGCGTCTTCGAGCGCGAGCGCGAGCACTTCGTCGATAGTCTCGACGAGATGAATGGTCAGCGTGGCACGCACCTCTTCGGGCAGTTCCGCCAAGTCTTTCTCGTTCTCTTTCGGCAGAATCAACGTGGTCACGCCGATGCGATGCGCGGCGAGCAGTTTATCTTTGATGCCGCCGACGGGGAGCACCTTGCCGCGCAGAGTGATCTCGCCCGTCATCGCTACGTCCTTGCGGACGGGGACGCGCGTCAGAGCGGAGGCCATCGCCGTGGCGAGCGTGACGCCCGCCGAAGGGCCGTCTTTCGGGATCGCGCCTTCGGGAATGTGGACGTGCAGATCGCGCTTGCGAATGTGGTCGAGGCTCACGCCGATGCGCTCGCTACGCGCCTTGATGCAGGTCAGCGCGGCCTGCGCCGACTCCTGCATGACCTCGCCGAGTTTGCCGGTCAAGCGCACACCGCCGCGTCCGTTCGTGAGCGTCGCCTCGATCTGCAAGACTTCGCCGCCGACCTCCGTCCATGCCAGGCCGAGCGCCAGGCCGACCTCGCTGTGCGTCGCCGCCGCTTGTTGGCGGAATTTGATCGTGCCGAGCATCTCGCGCACGCGTTCGGCGGTGACGATCTCTTTAAACGTCTCGTCTTTATTTTCACCGACCAATTTGCGCGCCACCTTGCGGCAGCACGAACCGATCTCGCGCTCAAGGTTGCGCACGCCCGCTTCGCGCGTGTAGGAGCGGATGATCTCAAACAGTCCCTCGTCGGTGAACTCAATTTGTTCGGGTTTCAGCCCGCTGCCTTCCGCTTGCTTGCCGACGAGATGCCGACGCGCGATCTCCAGTTTTTCGCGCTCCGTGTAGCCGGAGAGCCGCAGGATTTCCAGCCGGTCTTGCAAGGCGGGCGGGATCGTGTGGAGCACGTTCGCCGTCGCGATGAAGAAGACTCTGGAGAGATCGTATTCAACGTCGAGATAATGATCCTGAAAGGAATTGTTCTGCTCCGGGTCGAGCACTTCCAACAAGGCCGCCGATGGGTCGCCACGAAAATCCGCGCCGAGTTTGTCCACTTCGTCGAGCAGGATAAGAGGATTGACCGTGCCCGCCTTCTTCATCATCTGGATGATCTGGCCGGGGAGCGCGCCGATGTAAGTGCGCCGGTGGCCGCGAACCTCCGCTTCGTCGCGCACGCCGCCCAGACTCAAACGCACGAACTTGCGACCCGTCGCCCGCGCGATGGATTTGCCGAGACTCGTCTTGCCCACTCCCGGCGGGCCGACGAAACAGAGGATCGAGCCTTTCGGGTTCTTCACGAGTTGGCGCACGGCGAGATGTTCGAGAATGCGATCCTTGATCTTCTCCAGACTGTAGTGGTCTTCGTTCAAGATCTCTTCGGCCTTCTGGAGGTCTTTGATCTCTTTCGATTTCTGTTTCCACGGCACGCTCAGCAACCAGTCAATGTAGGTGCGCGAGACCGTGCCCTCGGCGGACATGGGCGGCATCGCTTCGAGGCGGTGGAGTTCCTGCAAGGCTTTCTCTTTGGCCTCTTCGGTCATGCCCGCTTCTTCGATCTTCTTGCGTAAATCTTCGGCCTCGGCCTTCTCGTCTTTGCGTCCGAGTTCTTTGTGAATCGCCTTGATCTGTTCGTTTAGGTAATACTCTTTCTGCGCCTTCTCCATCTGCCGTTTGACGCGCGCCTGAATGGTGCGATCAAGTTGCCGCTTGTCGACTTCCGTCTCCATGATTTCGACGAGCCGCTGCATGCGCGCATGCACGGAGAAGATTTCGAGAAGCCCCTGTTTGTCTTCGACCGAGAGGCGCAGTTGGGAGGCGAGCGCGTCGGTCAGGTGCGAAGGGTCCTGGTTGCGCAGGGCTTGTTGCAGCGCGTCGGTCTGCGCTTCGGGCGCGAGTCGCAGGTGCTGCTCAATAAGTTGATGAATGCGCTGGGTGAGAGCGTCGATGCGCTGGCCTGATTCGAGCGCGGAGGTCGCGCGACGCACGGTGGCCGTAAACGCACCGTTGTCGTTCTCCACGCGGATCGTCGTCGCTCGCTCGCGCCCTTCGACAACCACCTTCGTCTGCCCGTTCTCTAACTTCTGCGCTTGCAAAATGCGCGCAACCGTGCCAACGCTGTAAATCTCTTTGGGCGTGGGTTCATCAATCGAGGCGTCATGCTGCGTGGCGAGAAAGATAGTGCGGTCAGAGGCTAAAGCCTCTTCGAGCGCACGAATGGAACCGGGACGCCCGATCTTGAACGCGACTTTCGTGAATGGGAAGATCACAACATCGCGGATCGGCACCATCGGATAATTAACGATGTCTGAAGGAGTGCGGTCTGAATATTCTTCCATAAAACTGCAACTTCTTTCGCCGGAAAATCTATGTAAACTCGAAGAGCGAGCCGCTTGTTGCCGCTCGCCCCGTTATCGCGAACCAAACTGAATTGTAAAGCATTTCGCACAGACGCGCCACCGGGTAACTTTCCAGGCGGGCGCAGCCTATTGTTCCAACCCGGCGCGCAAAATTTCCTGAAATTGTTTGGTTCGAGCAGCGGTCACTTTAGCCAGACAAAAACTGTACACCATCGGGTAGATCGATCCGCCTTTGTGGTCTACGGTTTCGTAGTCGCAGTGCGTGTCGCGAAACTTGATCCACGCAAGTTGCGCAGCGCGAAGTTTCACCCGCTCCGCGCTCCCCGCATCCTTCATCAACTGCTGGTAGACCTTGTTCAATTCAGCATCGGCCTTATCGCTCGCACGGGCGGCGCACCGATTCAACTCAAACTGATCGCCGGCCCCGGAGCAAGGGTCTTCCCGGTCAACTTCATCCGGCGTTGCGGGAGTCGGCGTCGCTTCCTGCGCCGGGACCGCGAGCGTACAAAAAAGGACGAGCAGGAGTGTTCTCACTCCTGCCCGGAACTTACTCCACATCAATAAATCTTCCTTTCGCTTCAACGGGAAAGAGAATTGAATTATTGCGGCGGCGTCAATGTCGCGCCGCCTCACGCGGCGGCGTCGTCCACGCCGGTCAGGACTTCGCCGGGGACGGCGCGGCGGCGTTCAACCATCTCGCTCGTAATGACGAATTCTTTAACGCGCTTCTGACTGGGGAGCGTGTACATCGCGTCCAGAAGCAGTTCTTCCATGATCATCATCAGGCCGCGTGCGCCCACCTTGCGTTCGACCGCCTGCCGCGCGACGGCTTTGAGCGCGTCGTCCGTAAAGCGCAGTTTGACGTTGTCGTACTCGAATTTTTTCTGGTACTGCTTGATGAGCGCGTTCTTCGGTTCGGTGAGAATCCGCAGCAACGCATCTTCATCAAGCTCGTTGAGAACGCCCAACACGGGGAGGCGACCGACGAATTCGGGGATCAAACCGTAACGCACCAAATCTTCCGGCTGCGCCGAAGCCATCGCCTCGGAGTACCGCTCTTTGCTGTCCTTAATCTCGGCGCGGAAGCCGAACGACTTGTTGCGCATCCGGCGCTCGATAACTTTTTCGAGGCCGACGAACGCGCCGCCGCAGATGAAGAGAATGTTGGTGGTGTCAATCGGGAAGAACTCCTGATGCGGGTGTTTGCGCCCGCCCTGCGGCGGGACGTTGGCGACCGTGCCTTCCAGAATTTTCAGGAGCGCCTGCTGCACGCCCTCGCCCGACACGTCGCGCGTGATCGAGGGGTTCTCGTCCTTGCGGCAAATCTTGTCAACTTCGTCGATGTAGATGATGCCCTGCTGCGCGCGTTCCACGTCGCCGTTGGCGGCTTGCAGGAGTTTGAGGATGATGTTCTCCACGTCCTCGCCGACATAGCCCGCTTCGGTCAAAGTCGTCGCATCGACGATGGTGAAAGGGACGGAGAGCATGCGCGCGAGCGTCTGCGCGAGCAGAGTTTTACCCGTGCCCGTCGGTCCCATCAGGAGAATGTTCGATTTCTGGATTTCGACATCGCTGCGGCGGCGCGCGATCTCGATGCGCTTGTAGTGTTGATAGACGGCAACGGCGAGACGCTTCTTCGTTTCGTCCTGACCGATGACGTACTCATCTAAGAAGTTTTTGATTTCGTAAGGCTTGGGAAGCGGCGGGCGGGTGGCGACGGCTTCGGCCTGTTGGTCGTCCGTGATGATCTCGTTGCAGATGTCGATACATTCGTTGCAGATGTAGACGGTGGGGCCGGCAATGAGCTTCTTCACTTCGTTCTGCGATTTGCCGCAGAACGAACAACGCAACGTGTCATCGGTTCGACGTACCATAAATTTTACGGGACTCCGTGGTTTCGAGGTTTAATCCGACTCGGCTTTTCAAGTGACTTAAACTTAACGGGGCGGGCGCGCTGGCTCAACCGTACTGCCCGCAAGCGGTCGCGCGTTTGAGACGGCGGCAACTGCCGGGGAACTACTGTAGCATAAATTACCGGCGCGTTGATCTTGCAATCAAACGCGCCGGTAAAATTTATTCGCGGTGCATAATGACTTCATCGATGAGTCCGTACTCTTTGGCCTGCACGGCGGACATGATGCGGTCGCGTTCCACGTCGCGCTCGATCCGTTCGTAGGTCTGGCCGGAGTGCTTGGCGAGGATATTTGAAGTCAACTCGCGCATGCGGATGATCTCTTCGGCCATGATGCGGATGTCCGTCGCCTGACCTTCTGCGCCGCCCGACGGCTGGTGGATGAGGATGCGCGAGTTGGGCAGCGCAAAGCGTTTTCCTTTCGCGCCCGCCCCGAGCAGCAAGGCGGCCATCGAAGCGCACTGGCCGACGCAGAGCGTAGACACGTCGGCGCGGATGAATTGCATCGTGTCGTAGATCGCCATCCCCGCCGTGATCGAACCGCCCGGCGAATTGATGTAGAGCGAGATGTCCTTCTCCGGGTCTTCCGCTTCGAGGAAGATCAGTTGCGCGACGATCAAATTCGCGATCTGATCGTCAATCGGCGTCGAGATGAAGATGATGTTGTCTTTGAGCAAGCGCGAGTAAATGTCGAAGGCGCGTTCGCCCCGCGACGTTTGCTCGACTACCATGGGAACTAATGCCATAACCTTGAAACTCCGAAACCTTTGAACAAATTAATATTAATTAAGTGAACGTCCGGCGATTTTCGTCGTCAGCTTTGTTCTTCGCCGGACTGCTTCTGCTCGTTCGCTTCGCCTTCGTTTAATTGCGCGGGAGCGGTCTCTTCCGGCTCGTCGGAATCCTCATCTGCTAACTCCGGGAGCAGTTCCTCCTCGCGCCATTCCTCTTCGCTGATATGCGCGTTTTCGATGAGAAGATCAAGCGCCTTGCGATGACGCAATCTGTCGGCGATGCTACGTTCGCCTCCCTGCTTTGTCAAGGCAGCGCGCACTTGCTCAACCGACTGACGCGCGCCCTGAGCGATGGCTTCGATCTCCTGCTCGATCTCCTCCTCGTTCGGCTCGATCTGCTCCTCCTCGGCGATGCGTTCGAGCAGGATCGAGGCGCGCAAATCCTCGGTGGCCTGTGCCTCCAACATGCCCTGCAAATTCTCCCAGTCCAACTCCTGATTGCGCGGGTCCAGGCCCCGCTGCATCATGTCGCGCACGCTCGATTCGAGGAGTCGGCGCGCTTGGCTCTTGACGAGCGATTCGGGCACTTCAAACTCGTGCGCTTCGATGAGCTTTCCCATCACCTCGTCGCGCAGACGATGCTCCGATTCCACGCGCGCCCGCTCCGTTAAATTTTCGCGCAGCTTGTCGCGCAGCGTTTGCAGCGAATCGATCTCTTCGCCGAACGTCTTCGCCCACTCATCGTCCATGTCGGGCAACTCCTTGCGGCGCACCGCCGTCACCGTCGCCGTGTACTCGATCTCTTTCCCGGCCAGCCCCGGCGACGAAAAATCTGCCGGGTAGTTCACGCGAAAAGTTTTCAAGTCGTCCGGCTTCGTCCCCGTCAGTTGCTCCGTGAAATCCTGCAAGACGCCTTCGCCGCCAACCTCCACGTCAACTTCTTCGGCGTTGATGTCTTCCGCATCGGGCGGTTCGATATACTTGCCGGTGAAGTTGACCGTCACTGTGTCGCCCGCCTCCGCGCCGCGGTCTTCGACGGGTTGCAGCGCGGCGGACTGTTCGCGCAAATTCGCGATCATCCCTTCAACCGTCTCGTCGGTGACAGGGCGCGTGCGGCGCGCGACTTCCAAGCCCTTATAATCATTGAGCGCAACTTCGGGCAACACTTCGACGTGCGCGTGGATAGCAAGCGGTTGCTCGCCGAGTCGCTCCAACCCTTCGTCGTTCGAGAGATGAATGTCCGGTTCGCCGATGACATTGAGCGCGCTTTCGTTGATCGCGTCGTTGATGGCCTGCGGCACGAGGTTCTGGACGACCTCGCCGCGAATCTCATTCTTATAACGCTGCTTGACGACCGAACTCGGCGCGCGGCCTTTGCGGAAGCCGGGCACTGAGACCGCCGCCGCATAACGATCCGTCACGCGCTCCATCTCGGCGCGCACGTCCGCCGCGTCGATCTCGATCTTGAGTTCTTTCCGGGTTGGGGAAACATCAATCAGTTCTGTCTTCATAAACATAAAACGCCCGCGCTTGCAACCTGACGGGTGGCTCAGGCGTTGCGGGCAACCTTCCTGCTAAAATTATAAAAATGCGTATTGCAAAATCGTTCAGAAACTGTGATGCGAAAGGGGGGACTCGAACCCCCACCCCTTACGGGACATGATCCTAAGTCATGCGCGGCTGCCGGTTACGCCACTTTCGCATAATACTGGAATTTAACTTCCGCGCCGATTTGCGCCCTTACCTGCATGATTATCGGTTAATGCGTGGCAGTTGGGGCAAAGTAGCTGTAAATTGCGAAGTCTATTGTCGAAGCGGTCTCCGTTTACATGATGTAGCTCGATGGGAATTGGCTCGCCTAGCCAATCAGCCTGTCCACATCGTTCGCAACGCCTTTCCTTCATCCCATCTTCGAGCAACTTTAACTTGAGTTTATGGCTGCTAATAAAACTACCTTTATGTAGATAGACCCGCGCATCTTTTCGAGCCGGACAGGGCTTATAACCTTTACCGCCCATGTTGCCGGAATAGCTCAACCCCATCTTGCCCAGATAGCTCTCAAGCGTTATTGGCTTACAGCGAAGCTCGCGACAGATAAAGGCCTTTGGTCGGTGTGTCGTGATCCAATGCTGAATCTCATCACGACGAGTAAGAATATCTTTTCTCATGGCGCGAAACCGGCTTCCTTGTAAGCCAGTTAAATTAAAGGATAGAACCGCGAATGTCTAGCGGGCGAGATTTACAAATGTTGGCATCAAGACGCTCATGCCGTTACACTCTGACGCTAACGGTAAACATCACCTGATGGTCAGGCGAGGAGGCTGCATGGTGGAAAAAGTTTCTTATCTCGGATTGCCGAACTGTTACAAATTGTCAAACAGCACGGTCGAAGCAATCGTCACAAGCGACGTGGGTCCGCGCATCCTTCGCTATGCGTTTACCGACGCGGAGAATTTGCTTGGCGAAGTGCCGGAAGCGACGATGACGACCGAACTCGGCGAATTCAAAGCGTGGGGCGGGCATCGTCTGTGGGTCGCGCCGGAAGCCAAGCCGCGCAGTTACGCGCCCGACAACGCGCCGGTCGCCGTTTCGGTGGAAGGCGAGAACGCGATTCGTCTGACCGCGCCCGTCGAGGCGGCGACCGGCATCCAAAAAGAGATGCTCGTCGCGCTCGACGCCGAAGGCAGCAACTTGAGCGTGCGGCACAAGATCACGAATCGCAATCTCTGGACGATTGAGGGCGCGCTGTGGGGACTGACGATCATGCGCGGCGGCGGCACGGTCATTTTCCCGCAAGAGCCGTATCGCTCGTGGGACGACTACCTGTTGCCCGCGCGCCCGCTCGTCCTCTGGCACTACACGGACTTGACGGATGCACGCTGGTCCATCGGCAAAAAGTACATCCGTCTGAGCACGGACGAGCGGGCCGCACACCCGCAGAAGATCGGTCTCATGAACAAGCAGGGCTGGGGCGCTTACCAACTCGGCGGGACGCTCTTCGTCAAGCGGTTCTCTTACGATGAGAACGCAACTTACCCGGACTATGGCTGCAACTGCGAGACCTATACGGCGGGCGCGTTCATCGAGGTCGAATCGTTATCCCCGACACACCGTCTCGAACCCGGCGCGTCAGCCGAACATCTCGAACGCTGGTCTCTGTTCAAAAATGTGGAGACGGGAACGACGGAGGCTGACCTCGACGCGGCCCTCAGCCCGCTCATCACGAAGACAATCCGCGACGTTCCATAAGGCAAGAGCGGCTTCGGGGCTTTCGCTTACGTCGTGAATTGCCGATTGCTTCGTCATCTCCCAAATCGAAACTTACGACATTGGGACAGGGGAAACCATTAACCATGAAACGACACGAAATTACACGAACCAATCACACGAAAAATTGGTGTTATTTCGTGCCGCTTCGTGTCGTGCGCGTGGTTCAGCTTTTTGCTTGTGTCCCAATTTCGCAAGGACTGATTTAGCCGCGCGTCAAGAGGAACCCGCGGAGACGCATGCGAATCTCATCTCTGACGCGGCGAAAAACGGCGAGGCGCGTTTGCGCGTCGCCTTGCGCCGCCGCCGGGTCGTCGAAACTCCAATGTAGGCGCGCGGTTTGCGCGGGGTAGACGGGACACTGCTCGCGCGCGTTGTCGCAAACCGTGATGACACAATCGAACGCCTGCCCGTCGAACTCATCCACAGACTTCGAGCGTTGGCCTGTGATGTCGATACCCGCCTCGCGCATCGCTTCAACGGCTTCCGGTCTCACCCTGCTCGGACTCACGCCCGCGCTGAAAACTTCAAAGCGCCCGTCGCCGTCGTGTCTGAGCAACCCTTCCGCCATCTGGCTGCGCGCGGAGTTGCCCGTACATAAAATCAAGATGCGCTTCTTCTGTGTCATCGATTGCTTCCTTCCAATTTATGTTCCGGCTCATCGAGTGGAACGATGACGGCTCCGGCAGTTTCCGGCAGAGAGGGCAAGAGCCAGCGAAACAAGACGGTCGCCGCCGCCGCACCCGCCAGTTGAGCCGCGATGAAGGCGGGCGCGTCCACGGGACGAATTCCCGCGAAGGTGTCGGTCGCCGAACGCGCCAGCGTCACCGCCGGATTCGCGAAAGAGGTGGAAGACGTGAACCAATAGGCGGAAGTGATGTAGGCGGCGACGGCGAAAGGCACGGCGGACGAACGCAGCCGCGCGCAGCCCCAGATGACGGACATCAACCCGAAGGTCGCCAACGCTTCGCTGAACCACTGCGCGCCTCACTTCGCGCGCGTGGCGCGAGACGAAGAATAGACGTTCGCCGAACATCACATGCGCCGCCCCGACGCCCGCGAATGCCCCGGCCACCTGCGCCGCGAGATACGCGGGCACGTCGCGCCAACCGATTCCGCCCTGCGAAGCGGAGGCCACTGTCACCGCCGGGTTGAAATGCGCGCCGGAGATGGAACCGAAAGTTAAGATCAAAGCCACGAGCGCCGCGCCCGTGGCGACCGTGTTGGCGAGCAGCGCGATGGCGATGTTGCCGCCCGCAAGCCGCTCGCCAGTGATGCCAGAGCCGACTATCGCCGCCAGCAGCATCGCCGTGCCGATGGCTTCGGCAGCCGCGCGCCGCACGAGCGTCGGCTGCGCTTTTTCGCTTCCTTGCTCGGTCAATCCTTCGTGCTCCGTTTCCTCTCTAATCGGAGAAGTGCAAACGCTTTTGCCGCCCGTGTTCACCGCTCAACCTCGTCGAGACAATGGGATAGACTACAAGCTAAACTGCTGTTCGGGCGAAACGGCGCACGCTCGCGTCGATGCCCACCGCGCACCATTTTTGTCTCATCTGCGCCAGCCGTGTTATATTTGCATTGGCAAATGTGAAATTCACGATAGAAGACGGCTATATATCTGTCAAGGCATATTTGTAGGTTGACCCGGTGAGGAGCGAGACGATGAGGAAAGCGGCGCAGCCGTTTGATCTGGAGAAATTGTTCAAAGCGTTGGCCGACCGCACACGGCTACGGCTGTTGAATCTGATCGGCAACGATGAGGTGTGCGTCTGCTTCTTCGTCGAGGTGCTGGGGACGAACCAGCCGAAAATCTCGCGCCATCTCGCCTACCTGCGCCGCGCCGGGGTGGTGACGGCGCGACGCGAAGGCAAGTGGATGCACTATCGCATCGCCGTGCCGCAGGATGAGCACGCGGCGCGCGTCTTCGCGCAGGTGCGCGCGTGGCTCGCACAAGACCGAGCGATGCAACGCGACCGCGAGCGTCTCGTCAAAGTTTGCTGCGCGCCGCAACCGCCCGTGCCGCTGCAAGGCGCGCCGCGCCCGGCCAGTCTGGCGGCGCGGGGATAAAAGTTGTGGCTGAACAGCGTCAGGGACGCGGATAAGAGGTTAACCGGGGTGTATCCGGTGTGCAAAAATTGACTCCCAAAGCGTTTGTCTTGACACCTTCGCCGATTTTGGCCTAAGTTGCTGTTGACGGCGCAGGATCGCATCCGTCCGAATAAATTGGCGTAGTCATTGACGCCGCAAGAGCGTAAGATTGGAGCGGGCTGCCTTCTAATGTTGCTCGCGCCGGAAACCCGTTTAACTCTCGTCCCATCCGAGCCGACACCGCCGTGCCATTTCAACTCTAATCGGATCAACCGAAAGCAGGTTTAGCGCGTATATATAGTTGGCGAAACCAAACAACCTTCCATGTTGCAGAGACTTTTCTTATGAATCATCACATGAAATCTTCCGTCGCGTCGTTTTCGACCGGAGCGTGGTCATCACCGCTTCGTCGCCGTTTTCTGCTGAGCCTGCTGTTGACGCTCGCGGTGTGCGCGGTGTTGCTCACGATGCGTTCGCGCCCGTCGCAGGCGGCGAACGAAACGAGCCGCCCGGAACTCGTTCTCCAGACCGGCCACGCCCTGCGCGTGGATGGTTTGGCCTTCAGCCCGGACAGGCAGTTGCTCGCTTCGGGGAGCAAAGACAACACGGTGCGACTGTGGAGCGTCGAGAGCGCACGCGAACTGCGCAAATTGGTGGGCCACGCGGCGTGGATCAAAGCGGTCTCTTTCAGTCCCGACGGCAGGTGGCTGGCTTCGGGCTCGGTGGACGGCGCGGTGAAGGTGTGGGAAGTGGCTTCGGGGCGGGAAGTGCGCAGCCTGAGTGGCGGCGGGAGCATCAACGCGATTGCGTTCAGCCCGGACGCGAATTTGCTCGTCGCGGGAAACGCGGAAAACGCGGTGCTGGTTTGGAACGCACAGACGGGGCAAGCGGAGCGCACGCTCGCCGGGCACACGGGCGCGGTGTTGTGTGTCGCCTTCAGCGCGGATGGAAAGTATCTGGCGTCGGGGGCGAAAGACAACACGATCAAGCTGTGGGAGATGGCGACGGGGCGCGAGGCGCGCACATTTAAGGGGCACACGGATGCGGTGCGTTCGCTCGCTTTCAGTCCCGACGGTCGCCATCTGGTTTCAGGCAGTTCCGATAAGACGGTCAAGCTTTGGGAGACCAACAAAAACCGTGAAAAGCGCACGCTCACGGGGCACACCGACCCGGTGGTGGCCGTCGCCTTTACGGACGGCGGGCGCAACGTGCTTTCGGCGGGCGCGGGGCAACGCGCGTTGAAAGTGTGGGACGCGGAGAAAGGACGCGAGTTGAGCGCCGTCTCCGACCCGGAAAATCTGGACACGCTGGAAGCCGCCGCCTTCAGTCTCGACGGCAAATTGGTGGCATCGAGCAACGGCGATAAGACAGTGGTGGTCCGAGACGTGAGCGCGTCGCTTCAGCAGCAGAACGAACGTATTTTCGAGACGCGCGCGAGCGGCGTCTACGCGGCTGCCTTTAGCCGCGACGGGAAATGGTTTGCGGCGGGCAGCAAAGACAACACCGTGCGTTTGTGGGAGACGGCGACGGGGCGCGAGTTGCGCAACCTCGAAGGCAACATCGGGTGGATCACTTCGGTCGCCTTCAGCCCTGACTCGCAGATGGTGGCGGGCGGCGGTCTGAGCGGCGGTGTCAAGTTGTATGAAGTGATGACGGGTCGGCAGTTGCAGTTTCTAAAAGGACACGGGGAGACCGTAAACGCCGTGGCGTTCAACAAGGCGGGCGTGCTCGCCTCGGCCAGCAACGATAAGACGATCAAACTCTGGGACGCCAATGAAGGGCGCGAATTGCGCACGCTCGCGGGACACGAAGGCGAAGTCCACGCGCTCGCCTTCAGCGCGGACGGCCAACGCATCGCTTCCGGCGGCTCGGACAACACGGTCAAAATCTGGAACGTCTCCACCGGCCAGGTTTTGCAAACTTTGAGCGGCCACACCGCGCTCGTCGCTTCCGTCGCCTTCAGCCCCGACGGAAAGACAGTTGCCTCCGCCAGCTACGACAAAACCATCAAGTTGTGGGACGCGGCGCAGGGAACCGCCGGGCGCACTTTAAACGGCGCGGACGGCTTTACGTCCGTCGCGTTTGACGCGAAAGGGCAGACGCTTTTGGCTGGCAATCTGCGTGGCGAGATCAAGTCGTGGGACGCCGCGACGGGACAGGAGCAGCGCACCGCGAGCGCGCACACGGATGCGATCAACGCTTTATCGTTCAGCCACAACGGACGTTTTCTCGTGAGCGGCAGCGAGGACGGCAGCACCCGCCTGTGGACGAGTGACAAGGGCGAACTGCTGGCGACGCTCGTGTCCATGCGCGAGAGTCCCGAATGGCTCGTCATCGCGCCGGACGGATTGTTCGACGGTTCGCCCGCCGCGTGGAACCAGATTCTGTGGCGCTTCGAGCAAAACACTTACAACGTCCGTCCCGTCGAAGTCTTCTTCAACGAATACTATTATCCCAGCCTGCTCGGCGAAATTCTCGCGGGCCAACGCCCGAAGGCGCAGAAGGACATCACCGAACGTGACCGCCGCCAGCCACAAGTTGCCTTGTCGTTGACGGGCGCGCAGACGGCCTCGAACATTAACACGCGTGAAGCTCAGGTCCGCATCGAAGTGACGGAAGCGGCGGGCGATGCGGCGCGCGCGCAGGGCAGCGGCGCGCAGGACCTGCGCATCTTCCGCAATGGTTCGCTCGTGCGCCTGTGGCGCGGCGACGTGTTGAAAGGGCAGAACGGAAAGACCGTTATCGAGACGAGCGTGCCCATCGTGGCCGGAGATAATCAACTGACCGCTTACGTCTTCAACCGCGATAATGTCAAGAGCGTCGATGCGCAGTTAAAAGTGACGGGCGACGAGAGTTTGCGACGCGCGGGCACGGCCTACATCGTGGCCGTCGGTCTCAACAAGTATGCCAACGCGCGTTTTAATTTGAACTATGCCCTCGCCGATGCCAATGCGTTCGGCGAGGAGGTGCAGAAAGCGCAGGCGCGCATCGGCGGTTTGGCGCGCATCGAAGTGGTGAAGTTGCTCGACGCGCAGGGGACGAAGGCCAACATGCTGTTCGCGATCAAGCGACTGAGCGGCGACGAAACGCCGTTGCCTGCCGACGCGCCGCCCGACCTCTCCAAACTCAAACGTGCGCAACCCGAAGACACCGTCATCTTTTATTTCGCCGGTCACGGCATCGCACAGGCTCCGCGTTTTTATCTCATCCCGCACGACCTCGGTTATCAAGGCGAGCGCACCTCCATCGATGACGCGGGGATGAGCAAGCTCGTCAGTCACAGCCTGTCTGATCGTGAACTGGAAGCGGCGCTCGACCAAGTGGACGCCGCGCAGACCGTGATGGTGCTCGACGCCTGTAATTCGGGGCAGGCGCTCGAAACGGAAGAGAAGCGCCTCGGCCCGATGAACTCGAAGGGGCTGGCGCAACTCGCTTACGAGAAAGGCATGTTCATCCTCACCGCCGCCCAGGGGTATCAGGCGGCGAAGGAATCGTCGCAGTTAGGCCACGGCCTCTTGACCTACGCGCTCGTTTTGCAGGGACTCAAAGAGGGTTCGGCGGACGTGCGCCCGAAGGATGGGCAGGTCTTGATGGGCGAATGGCTCGACTACGCCACCGACCGTGTGCCGCAAATGCAATTGGAGAAGATGAAGCAAACGCGCGGCCTCGGCCTCGCGAGCCAACTCTCCTATGTCGATGGCGAACAAAAGAAGACCCCGGAGAACCGCAGCCTGCAACGCCCGCGCGTCTTCTACCGCCGCGAACTCGCCGCCCGCCCGCTCGTCGTCACCAAACTGCAAACGGCGGCGCAGTCGAAGAATTAGTTACTCACCTTACGCGGTGGCGAAGTTTTGCGGCTGTGCCGCTTGATGTGCGGAAAGGCTGTGCCTTTCCGACCCGCCTTCAGAAATTTATGGCGGCTGCGCCGCCCGCGTTCGCGGCGTAGCCGCAAAGAAATTTCAAATGTCTCGCGGTGAGGCAAGCCTCACCGCACATCAGGCGGCAGAGCCGCAAAATACTTCCACCGCGTAAGGTGAGTTACTTATGCAAAAAACTTTCAATATACGAAAAAGTGTATTGACAGTCAGATTATGAGGCGTATGATCTTGTCGTTCAACTCCTGTTGGTGCAGTCCTCACAGGACTCCGTCAACCTTATTTTCCTTATTCTAGCAGTCAATCTCTTAAGATCTTTTGCGGTTGGTCCCGGAGGTTATTATGAATAAAAGGAAAGCAGTGATTATTTTACTCGTCACTGTTTTGCTGGTAAGTGCGTTTGCCGCCAGTAAAAATGTTTTAAGTAGTCGAGTCAACCTCATCTCACCGTCACATCGCACTTCACCCTTGCAGGACCATTCTGTTCCAGATCATGTGGTGTACGGGTTCCTCTTTCGCAAAGTCGAATTCCTCAACAAAAGGGCAAAAAAACTTCAGTCTGAGGGCCGCATCAAAGGAGCGGATACTCTCCCTTTACAGCAAGAGGCAAATCTTACTCAAAAGCAAATCCGCATCCTTAATGAAATCGCTTCTGCCTGTGAACAAGAGGTTAAACAGCAGGATGGAAAAGCAAGGACGGTTATTGAGGCGTTTAGAGCGCAGTTCCCAGACCGTATAGTTCCCAAAGGCGTCACGCCGTTGCCCCCGCCCGAATTAAAGACCATGTGGGAAGAACGTAACGCAATGATCCTGCGTGCGCGAGACAGATTGCGAATAGCATTAGGCGAGCAGGAATTTTATCGACTTGATCAGTATGCGAAATTCCGTTTTGGTGCTGATGAGAAGTATAAAAAGCATCGTCTTGAAAATACGATACCCGCGCCACAACGCCCTTAGCACTTACTTTGGGATTGTGTTTTCGCTGCTTATGAAGATGTTTAAACGGGAGGAGTGAGTTAAATGAGGGGCGCTTTAATCACCGTATTAATAACGACAGCATGTTGTTTATCATTCCCCCATGAAGTGAAGGCCCAAGCTGTCTATAGTTACGCGGACATATACTATGACGACACTTCCAACAGTATGGTCTTCACAGTTGAGGCGGGTCTAGACTATACAACCGAAGCGTACTACTGCATCAGCGTGTACGGTTACAGTTATAAAAACGAGGAACTTCAAATCAGCTTTGGTGATTCAGTATGCTCGCAAACCGAATTTCGCGCGGCGCAAGCTCAATCTACTCTACCCTACGACCCTAACGCAGAGTTTGATGTGGAATCAATACCTATTCTCGAAACTTACCTTAGAAACATTGATGAGGAGGAGGGCGGTGGAGGAGTGTCAGGCAACGACTATTTCAATTTCTCGGCTTACGAAGTCGGTTCACCTGTTATATACCCGATTTATTATAACTTCATAGGTGGCGGACCGCTCAGGAGAGGAGTCTCCTCTATCATTTTAGGCCTTGTTAATGCCGCTTGGTCAGCAGGTGCATTGGCGGGACCCCCGCATCACTTGAAACTCATTTCCGATACCACCCCAATAACGAGTTGTGGGTCGAAGCGGAGGCTACTAAAATTCAGAGTGGTTGATTCCACCGGACGGGGCGTTGGGACCACCTCAACTAAGGAAACTTTTGAAGACCCAAATAACTCATCAATTATATGGCCGAGCATTTACAATAGCTGTCAAAACCAAAACTTTTCTCCGCCTTCTTGTTCTGAGGATAGAGGCGGGATTTTTACAGACCAACTGTGGGTCGGATGCCCTTCAAGCGGAGGAACCTGCGGTTTCCCGGCAGTAGGCTCAAGGTGGTGGTGGTGTCCGCGAGGCCGTCCACACATTTCGCTATCAACAAACCTTTACGAAATTGGGCATAACTCCGTTAAAATAAATGGAAATGAAAATCCATATCCCGAAGGTTACGAGTTCTACTAGAGGAGGCACTAAGATGAAAGGAAAGATGTTCATTGCGATGCTTGTTGCTGTGGCCTTATTAACGGTCAGCGTGCTATACGTTACAACCGGGACTTCACATACTTCCTCAAGTCATGTCTACCCACAGGAAGATCACTCTTTGGGAGCGATTACGGGACGGGTGCTTGATGCAAACGGGCAACCTGTAGCAGGAGCAGAAGTGCATGCTCTTAAATCTGATGTAACGATGGGCAAAATACCAACTGCTTATACAGACCAGCAGGGGAATTTTCAATTCAATAAATTACCCCCCGGCGCTTACGGCCTCTCAGCCGGCAAAGAAAAGGACGGTTATCCCCAGACTGATAATTTTTTCTATTCTGTTGTAGTCATAGAAACTCCGCAAGTGGTTGTTTATGAAAACCAAATAACTTCAGGTGTGGCGCTGCATTTCGGGCCGAGGGTCGCGAGACTGGTCGGGCGTGTTGTAGATTCCGCAACCAATAAGCCAATTAAAAATCTACAAGACATACAAATAAAACTATACCGTGAGGACAATCCGGATTATTCATACACAACTAGTCCAGACTTGGAAGGAGAATTTACTGTTTTGGTCCCTTCAGTCCCTTTTACGATTGAGGTGTCAGCACCTGCCTACGAAAAATGGAATAATCGAGGAAACGTTATGCAACTGACTCCGAGTATCGTCAAGGAATTGAACATCCCTCTGCGTCCTCTTAAGTAACTCACCTTACGCGATTTTGATTTTCAGCCTCATTTATGAGGCTTAACCCGAAGGGCAAATAGCCACGCGATTTATCGCGTGGGAAACGCGGACTAATAATCGCCAGCCCGTTTCAACGGGCTTACCGGAAACGGGCTTCAGCCGAAGCGAAAAGGACGTTAAAACGCCCTTCAGCATTTATCTCGAACGCTGACCACGCGATGAATCGCGTGGCTAAGCGCCGCCTGCGGCGGAAAGCCTCGTGAACGAGGCTGAAAATTGTCAACCGCGTAAGGTGAGTTAGTTAGGTAGTAACGAACGTGAGTCAGCGAGACTACAAAAGTCTACTTCAATTCAGTGACCAATGGTTTCAGTCAGGGCTTTTGACGGAGGCCGATCTTCATGTACTCGGCCACGAATATGAAGTGAGCCGTGACAAACATACAGAACACTATCGCTACGGCGTGTTTCGAGAATATCTAACTTCCCACCGTCCGTTGTCTGCTCAGATGGCAGAAGCCCTCTATGATCTCGGAAGAGTAGACCCCGATCCTAATATGGGCGGGGCAATGATGAGCGCCATCGTGAGCTTGCCGGAGTGTCCCGTTAACGTTCTGGAAAAGGCTTCGGTTTCGGGAGAGAAGTATCTGGTCAAACTGGTTAGACAAAAGAGACTGTTGGCAGAACTTGGCTCCCGGCTTACGACTGAGCTATTCGAGCGTTGCCTTGCAAGTCAGGATTCTGACATTCAACGGGAAGTATTGATCAGGCCGGAACTTTCCATAGAGCAGTTAGAGCAACTTGCGGAAACTGGTGCCAGCCGCGCCGTCCGTAACATGGCCGCAGCACGAATACGCTTCAAGCACGATGTCGCCTGATAACTGCTGAACTGACCACGCAGCACAATTATTATGTCGCGATTAAAACCCGCGATAAATAATCTGCCCGCAAAGGATAAAGGCTCACCAATCGGTGAGCCTTTATCCTTTCAGAGTTAACGCATGTGCGCGAGATCAGAAGTTGAATTTCAACGCGAACTGGATGCGGCGACCGGGCGTGACGGTGTTGACGGACTGGCCGAAGCCGGGGGCTTCGAGGAAGCGGACGGGGATGCCGTAGTTGGTGCGGTTGATGAAGTTGAAGGCGTCCATGCGCAGGGTGATGGATTTATCGTCGCCGATCTTGATATTTTTAATCAGCGCGAGGTCGAGTTCGATGGTGTTGCCCGCGCGAAAAGCGTTGCGCCCCACCGTGCCGTCCTGCCCGATGGGCGCGAGCATCAGGGAGGGGTCGGCGGTGAGCCGCAGCGGTTGGCGACGCTCGCCCGTGCGTTCAAGCCCCTGCTCCGAGTTCAAACGATCCGTCAGGTTGCCGTCCAGGTTCACGTCGAAGATGCTGTTGACCGTGAACGGCTGCCCCGATTGCAAACGGCCCGTGCCCGCGAGTTGGAGACCGTTGAGGATCGCGCCCATAGTGCGGTTGCCTTCGCCGAAGCGGGAGAGGTCGTAGGTGAAATTGTAGGCGAAGCGATGGCGCACGTCGAAGTTGGCCGGACCGCGCTCCCCGCTCAGGTCGAGACTGTTCTGCGGCAGCGACGACGCGCCCGCCAGATCGAAGACATCCGACACGTCGTCTGTCGCTTTGGCGAAAGTGTAAGAGGCTTGAAACTGTAAGCCGCGCCGGAAACGACCGCGCGTTTGCACCTGCAAAGCGTGATAGCGCGAACTCGCCGTAGTCTCGAAGCGATAGATCGTGCCCACGTCGGCGGCGGGTCGGCCCACGCTCACCAAATCGCCCGTGGCGTTTGTCCGCACGCCCGGAGCAACGGTCGCACCGAAGAATTCGAGGTTGAAGGGCACGAGCGTGCCGCCCGGCTGCACAAAATTCAAACTGGTAGGGACGATGAACGCGTTCGGCCCCAGATTCGGCGTCGTAAATCTGAGCAACTTCTGCCCGCGAGTGCCGACGTAAGAGACGGAAACGGCGAAATTGCTGTTGAGTTGCTGGTCAACGGTAAAGCTGAAATGGTGTGCGAGCGGGGTGTCCATTCGCTGCGAGGGGAGCGTCGCCCCGAAGGCGCTGGAAGCCGGTATTTGTCCGCCTTCGCCGCCACGGGCAATGGCATTCACCATATTGACAACCTGAGCGAAGGACAAATTGGGATTGACGGTATTGAGTGTGCCGGGTTGCACGAGTCGGGTCCCGACGGGATTCGGGCTGTTGAGATTCGGGATCGGATTACTCGGATTGAGGAATTGGAACGGACAACGGGTAAACAGGGCGGGCGGGCAGAGGGTGCGATCCGGGGCATTAGGGTTCGCGAGAATCCCTAAATTGCTCAGCGCACCGGCGAAGTTGACGGTCAGGTAAGACGGATAGACGTTGCGCGACTGGCTCACGACCGCGCCGAGAATCTGATCGTAGAAGAGACCGTACCCGGCGCGGATGACGGTCAGGCCGCGCTCCGGGCCGAAAAGTTTCGGCGCGTAGGCGATGCTCACGCGCGGGGCGAAGTTGTTGCGGTCAGGATCAAAGATGCGGGTGCGGTTGCCGATAAAATTTCTCAGTCCGGGCACAAATTCCAGAGCCGGATCGTTGAAGGTGCTTTCGATGCGATTGTTCACTTCGCGTGGCGGCGTGTTGTATTCGTAGCGCAGACCGTAGGACAGGGTGAGACGCGGGCGCACGCGCCATGTGTCCTGCGCATAGAAGTTTAATTGATAGAAGCGCAGGTTGATGCCCGCCTCGCCGTTGAGCGCGAGTGTCTGGCTGAAGGTGCTCGGCGCGGAAGCGGCGGCGAACGTCTCGGGACGGATGAAGCGAGTCGGCGCATCGCCTCCTCCCCCTCCGGCGGTAGACGATACCTGAACGTCGGGCGCTCCGGTGAAGGTGAGCAACGGGCGCGAATTGCGCGGCAGTTCGCTGTTGAGTTCCGTGCGGCGCACGTCCACGCCGAAGACGGGCGTGTGCGTTCCGGCGCGTATCGTTAGTTCGTCGGCGATCTGGTAAGTGTTATTGACGCGGCGTTGCGGGAAGTTGAAGACATCGACGCCGAGCGGGCTGAAGCCGGCGATACTGACCTGCCCGACCGCGCCGAGACGATTGATCGAACCCGTCGGGCCTAACTGGATAGCATTCTGCACGGTCACGCCGGGTGTGGAGACGTAAACGACGGGACCGGTGGTCGGCGCGAATCGCGTGGTGGAGTTGGGGTCTCGACGCGGAAAGGTGAAATTTTCCAGCAGCGGGGCGTTCAGGAGGAACGGCGTATCGGGTAGGATCGTGCTGGGCAGGGCGAAAGTTTGATCGCGCTCCTCCTGAAAGTTCAGGCGCGTGCGCCCGTAGGAGAGACGCACTTGATTGAAGATGGGGCGCGTCGAGTTCGGGCTGCTCAGTTCGCTGTTGAAGAAGAAAGAATTGTTCTGCGTGCGCACGCGCGGGCGCAAGCTGGAGAAGATCGCGCCGCCGGTGACGGGAATGGTGCGCCAGTCGTCGGTGAAGTTATAACGATTTGTGAGCGATTGCTGGCGACCGCGAAATTTGAAGTTGGCGTCGAACTTGCCCGACAGCACTTTGCCCTGCGCGTTGGCGGGCAGCGTCTGCGTGAAAGTGTTCTCGCCGTAGACGCCTTGCGGGTTGTTGGCGAAAGGGAAGAGGCTGAAGACGGCATCGCCCCCCGGTGTGGTGGGGAGGGCGGGCACGGGGCCGGTCTGGCTGTTCGGATCGCGGTTGCGGTCGGTCGGGTCGAAAAACAGTCCGGTTGCGCCCGAACCGGACACGCCGCGTTGCGCGACCGTCGGCACGGCGAAATTCGCTTCCTGCGAGGCGTTCTGCCGGTAGCCTTCGGCGGAAATGAAATAGAAGAAACGACCCGGATTGTCCGGCCCGCGTCCGCGTTCGAGCGGGCCGCCGAGGACGAAGCCGCCCTGCGCGAGCGTGAAAGAATCTTTGCCGCCGCTGCCGTTGCGCACGGTGAGCGGGCGCGGGTTGACCGGAACGGCTTCCTGTGTCAGCAGGTTTTGCGTCACGCTGTCGGCCACGATAACGTTCTGGTTGCCGGAACGCAGGGGCGAGACATCGTTGCCGAAAGTGGTGTCGAAGAAGTTGCGCGCGTTGAGTTGGCTGGAATTGAGGAAGCCGTAGACCGTCCCGTGCGTCGTGCTGCCGCCGGACTTGGAGACGGCGTTGACCTGTGCGCCGATATTGCGGCCAAACTGCGCCGGGGCGAGCAGCGTGATCGCCTGATACTCTTTGACCGATTCGATTGGCTGCGGGATGAGCGCGATGAAGCCCTGACGGCGCACGCCGATGTCTTCGTCGTTATTGTCCGAGCCGTCAACGGTGAAGTTGTTGGCGCGCGAGCGCAGGCCGTTGACGGAGAATTGTCCGGCGGAGCCGACGCCCGCGCCGACGCCGGGGCCGGCGACGCTGCCCAGTGTTTGGGGCGGCGGCGCGACGCCGGGCAAGAGCAACGTCAACTCGTCGAAGGAGCGCGTGAAGGTGCTTGAGCCGAGCGGCAGAGAAGAAACTTCTTCTTCGGTGAAGGCTCCGCCCTGTCGGGCGTCCGTGGCATTGATGCGGGCGCGAATGTCCGTATCCTCTTCGGTGAGCGCGCCCGTAGCGGGGGCGGGTGTCGCCGTGCCGGTCGGAACCGTGGGCGATGCTCCCGGAGACGGCGCAGTGGCGGGCGCGGGCGGCGCGGGGTCGAGCGCGACGGGGACAGGCACGACTTCGCCGGTGCGCGTAATAAAGAGACGTTGGCGAACTTCTTTGGTCAAAAAGCCGGGCGCGGAGACGCGAATGATATAGATGCCGGGGGCGAGCAATCCGGCGTAGAAGCGACCACGCGTATCGGAAGTTTTCGGGATCGCCTGATTGGTCTGCTGGTTGATGATCTGCACTGCCGCGCCCGCGACGATGGCCCCGGTGATACTGTTAGTGACGGTTCCTTCAAACGCGCCGGTCACGGTGTCCTGCGAATTGACGATGGGGACAGACGCGAACGGCAGGCAGATTGACAGGATGAGCGCGAGGCCAAGGCGGGAGCGGCTGGATAAGAGCGAACGGGCGTGCATAGATTTATCAACCTTTGTCGGCATGAAGATGTTGAACGTAAGTGTCGCCGGGTAATCGCGGGGCTCATGTAGCTGAACACTGTTTTCGTCCGGCTCAAACGGGCGCGAGCGAAATTCTTTGGCGGCATGGTCAAGCGCAGTTTCCGTTTTCGTGTGGCTTCGCCGGGGCGAAGTTGATCATCGTGAATGAGCGCACACGTACCATTCGATGGTAGTAGCCATGAAGCTAGGTTAGTTTCCGCAACGTGTCAAGGAATTTGTTTGCGAGCGGGCGCAATTAAACATTTAACATTTGGGGTGTTCTCTTGTATGATGCTCCGGCATCTCGAGTCGTGAGTCTCCCTATTATCACCATTCGGGTGCGCCTGCCCGGTAGTTCTTGCAACAACCGCCGTCCGGCTTCAAAGTGAAGTAGTTTCTCATTGTCATCGTGCCAATTTTGTCTTTCAGCATGGCATTAGTCATTTCATAAATTCACGCCCCGCGCCGTAAGCACCGCTAGTTGCGCTTAACGTCCGGTTATTCCAGATTAAGGATTCCCCCGCATGCGTCAACCCCTACGCTCGCCGTCTTTCTCACGCCGTCTTCTGGCGTTGGCTCTCACTTATTTGATGTTGGCCGGTTCGCTGCCCTTACCGGCCTCCGCCGCCGCGCCGCGCCCCGCCCGTGAGTCAAAAGCGAACCCGTCCGGCGCGCTGACGCCCCCCGCTCAAGCCGCCCCTGCTCCGCTGCCACTCATCGCCCCGCAAACCCTCCCCGCTAACGGCAAGATCGCGTTTAGGTCTAACCGTGACGGCAATAATGAAATTTACGTGATGAATCCGGATGGGACAGCGCAGACCCGTCTTACTGATAACCCGGCAGACGATTTTAATCCATCTTTTAGTCCCGACGACAGCCAGATTGTGTTTGGCTCTAACCGCGACAGCAACAATGAGATTTATGTGATGAACGCGGACGGGACAGGTCAAATTCGTCTTACTGATAACCCGGCGTTTGATGAACAGCCATCTTTTAGTCCCGATGGCAGCAAGATCGCGTTTAAGTCTGGTCGCGACGGCAACGATGAGATTTACGTGATGAACGCGGACGGGACAGGCCAGATCAATCTTAGCAGTAACCCGGCGTTCGATGAACAGCCATCTTTTAGTCCCGATGGCAGCAAGATCGTGTTTACCTCTGACCGCGACGGCAACTTTGAGATTTATGTGATGAATCTGGACGGGACAGGTCAGATCAATCTTACCAATAATCCAGGATTCGATTTTAATCCATCTTTTAATCCCAATGACGGCAAGATTGGGTTTACCTCTATCCGCGACGGCAACCAAGAGGTTTATGTGATGAACGCTGACGGGACAGGTCAAACCCGTCTTACTAATAATCCAGCATTAGATGAACAGCCATCTTTTAGTCCCGACGGCAGTAAAATCGCGTTTCAGTCTAATCGCGACAGCAATTTTGAAATTTATGTGATGAACGCGGACGGGACAAGTCAAACTCGTCTCACTGATAATCCGGCAACCGATTCCCAACCATCATGGGGAGCACTCGTCGCGAACCAGACCATCACGGTCTCGAACACTGCCGACAGCGGTGCGGGTTCACTGCGTCAGGCCATCCTCGACGCTAACGCCGCCACCGGCACGCAGACCATCGTCTTCAATATTCCGGGCACGGGGGGCGTGGAGACGATCACGCCTTTGTTGCCGCTGCCGGACATCACCGACCCCGTCGTGATCGACGGCTACACGCAGCCGGGCGCGACCCCGAACACGTCATCGGAAGGCAGCGATGCCGTCCTGAGAATCCAACTGAGAGGCGACAGCGCCGGAGAGGGAGCAAACGGCCTCAACATCTTTGCCGGGGGCACGACGGTGCGCGGCCTCATCATCAGTCGCTTCAGCGCCGGCGTCGGCATTCGCTTGGCGTTCGGCGCGGGCGGCAACGTCATCGAAGGCAATTTCATCGGCACGGACGATACGGGCTTCGAGTCCCTGCCGAACCTCATCGGCGTGGAAGTCAACGGCTCGCCCAACAACACCATCGGCGGCGTCGCACCGGCGGCGCGCAACGTCATCTCCGGAAACAGTTCCAGCGGCGTCCATCTCTTCGGAGGGGGCGCGACCGGAAACGCCGTGCGGGGCAACTTGATCGGCACGGACAGGAGAGGCGGAACTACCGACCCGCTCGGCAACGGGCAGATCGGCGTCCTTGCTGACGCCACGGCGAGCAACAATAACATCGGCGGCACGGAGGCAGGAGCGAGCAACGTCATCGCCTTCAGCCCCCGCGGCGTCGTCATTGATTCCGGCACCGGCAACGCTGTTTTAACCAACTCCATTTTCGGCAACGGCGCTTTGGGAATCGACCTCTCCCCGCAAGGAGTTACGACGAACGACGCGGGCGACCCGGATGAGGGCGCGAACAATTTGCAGAATTTCCCCCTGCTCTCGTCCGCCGCGAGTTCGGGCGCCAACACCGCCGTTCAAGGCGCGCTCAACAGCACACCCAACACCAACTTCACCGTCCAGTTTTTCGCTAACCCGGCGTGTCATTCGTCGGGCAACGGCGAGGGGCAAGTTTTCCTCGGCTCAACGAATGTCACGACCGACGGGAACGGCGACGCCGCCATTGATGCCACGCTGCTGAGCGAAACTGCCGCGGGAAATTTCGTGACGGCGACGGCCACCGACGCGAACAACAATACCTCCGAGTTCTCGCCGTGCGTGGCGGTCATCGCACAGACCTTCACAATTTCAGGCGACATCACGAGAGCATCCTCCGAGTGTACTATCGGCCTTGAGGGGGTGACGGTCACCTTGAGCGGCGACAGTTCCGCGACGACGACCACGGCGAGCGACGGCTCCTATCAATTCACCAATCTCACCCTCGGCGGCAACTACACCGTCACACCGGCGGGCACTTACTCGCAGCCGAGCCAGACCTTCAGTAACCTGCAAAGCGACCAGACAGCCAACTTCTGCGGCACGGCGGCAGCGCCGCCCTCGTCGTTCTTCGTCTCGAACCCGGCTACCATCACCATCCCCGATTCGGGCACGGCCACGCCTTATCCGTCCGACATCAATGTTTCCGGCCTGCCCGGCACAGTCGGTAAGGTGACGGTCACGCTCCGCAATCTGAGCCACACGTTCCCCGCCGACATCAGCGTCCTGCTCGTCAGTCCCTCCGGCCAGAGGATGATCCCGCTCTCGGGCGCGGGCGGCGGCAGCGGTGTTAATAATGTCACGCTGACGTTCGATGATGGGGCGGCGCAGTTTGTTCCGACCCCGATTGTATCCGGCACCTACAAGCCAACTGCGGAGACAGGCGAGGGAGGGATTTCCAACTTCCCGGCTCCGGCCCCCGCCGGCCCATATGGTCAAACTCTCTCCGTCTTCAACGGAACTGCCCCCAACGGCACTTGGAGCTTGTACGTGTTCGACGGAGCCGGTGGCGACTCAGGGCAGATCGCCGATGGTTGGAGCTTGAGCATCACTCCCAACACCAACCCGACGTGCGTCGCCCCGCCCGCCAACATGACGGCGTGGTATCCGGGCGACGGCAACGCGAACGATATTCAGGGCGGCAACAACGGCTCGCTGTTTAACGGCGCGACGTTCGCGGCGGGCAAAGTTGAGCAGGCGTTCAGCTTCGACGGCGTGGACGACTTCGCCTCGTTCGGCAACACTGTGGGCAACTTCGGCGCGAGTGATTTCACGGTCGATTTCTGGATCAATTCTACCTCGCTCCGACAAGAAGAAGTCTTGGGCAATCGGGTTGATTGCAGCGGCGGTAATTTCCTCAGTATCCGCAAGGGATCGGGAGGGGGACTGAGCGTCGAAGTGGACAACTTCGGCAGCGGCTACATTCCGCTCAATTCCACCGTTAACATCAGCGACGGCGCATATCATCACATCGCGGTCGTGCGTCAGGGCGCCACGCTTGCGCTCTATATTGATGGCCGGCTCGACACCTCCGGAACCGCCGCTGACGGAATTGTTGCCAATATCAACAACAGCAACAACTTCATCGCCGGGACGGGTAGCTGCGGAGAATTTGGTCAAGCTAATTTCACGGGGCAACTCGACGAAATCGAAATCTTCAACCGCGCCATTTCACAGACGGAAATCCAATCCATCTTCAACGCCGACAGCGCGGGCAAGTGCAAAGCGGAAGCGGCGATCCAACTCGTCACCAATACGAACGACAGCGGCGCGGGTTCTTTGCGTCAGGCGATCCTCAACGCCAACGCCGCGACGGGCGTGCAAAGCATCAACTTCAATCTCCCGTCGGGCACGCAGACCATCACCCTGCAAAGCCAAATCGACGTGACCACCGACGGCGTCAATATCTTCGGCGACAATTCCAACGGGAGTCTGCTGGAGATCAGCGGTGGCGGCACGACGCGCCTCTTCTCGTTTGCCGCCGGCATAAGCTGTTCTATCAATGGCCTCACGCTGCGCGACGGCGTGGCGGCGTTTGGCGGCAAGGGCGGTGCCATCCTGATGGGCCTCGGCACAACTCTGGGTCTGGATCGCGTGGTCGTCACCGGCAATCAGGCGGGCACTGACGGCGGTGCCGTTGAAACCGGCGGCGGTAATTTGACCATCACCAACAGCACCCTGAGCGGCAACTCCACTGGCTCATTCAACGGCGGCGCGATCCACGGCGGCGGCCAGATCGACATCATCAACAGCACTCTGTCTGGTAACACTTCAGGGCTGCGCGGCGGAGCGATTCATCACGACACCGGCACGCTTACCATCTCCAACAGCACGATCTCCGGCAACACGGCCAACGACCACGGCGGCGGCATCGCCGTCGAAGGCGGCGCGACTGCCAACATCGGCAACGCTACCATCACGAACAACCTCGCCAACGCCGACCTTCAAAGCGTGCAGGATGGCGGCGGCATCCATAACGACCCGTCCACCGGCGGAACGATCACGGTCGCCAACAGTATCATCGCGGCGAACAACGCCAACGCCAGTAGCGCGCCGGACGTGTTCGGCGTCTTCACCTCGAGCGGCTACAACCTCATCGGCAACACGGACAGCAGCAGCGGTTTCGGCCAGCCGGGCGATCTGGTGGGCACAGGCCAGATTCCCCTCGACCCGCGTCTCGCCCCGCTTGCCTCGAACGGCGGGTTGACGCAGACGCATGAACTGTTGCCTGACAGTCCGGCCATCGACGCCGGCAACAGCGCGCTCACGTTTGACCAGCGCAGCTTGACGCGCCCCGTCGATCTGCCGCGCGCCAACGCGGGCGGCGGCAACGGCAGCGACATCGGCGCGTTTGAAATGCAAGCGCCACCAGAGGCGCTCACCGTCACCAATACGGCAGACTCCGGCGCGGGCAGTTTGCGCCAAGCCATTCTCGACGCCAACTCGATGCCCGGCACGCAGACCATCAACTTCCTCATCGACGGCGGTGGCGTCCAGACTATCACCCCGGCCAGCGGGCTGCCCGTCATTACCGATTCAGTGATCATTGACGGCTACACGCAGCCCGGTGCGAGTCCCAACACATTGGCGACGGGCAATAACGCGGTCTTACAGGTAGAGATTACCGGCACGAGCCCCACCAGTTCACAAGGCTTGATCGTTTCCGGTACTGGAAGCAGCACCATTCGCGGTTTGGTCATCAACCGCTTCTCTAGCAACGTCGCTATCAGACTTGAGAGTGCAAACAATCGTGTCGAAGGCTGCTTCATCGGGACAACACCTGCCGGTAATGTGTCTGCTCCCAATTTGGTCGGTATCCAGATTATTGGTTCTAATAATTTGGTCGGTGGTACGACGCCAGCGGCGCGTAACATCATCTCGGGCAATGGCGAAGGCGTCATCACTGAAGTTGGCACTAACATTCAGGTGCAAGGTAATTACATCGGCACCGATCTTAGCGGCACGAGCGCTTTACCGAACTCTAATAGCGGCGTGGTCGTTCGTATCGGCGCGGTCAGCAATCTCATCGGCGGCACGCTTGCGGAAGCCCGTAATGTCATCTCCGGCAACGGTGCAGTCGGTGTTCTCATCGGCGGAGCGAACGCGAATTTGGTGCAGGGAAACTATATCGGAACTGCCGCTGATGGCAGCAGCCCGCTCGGCAACGGTAGCCAAGGCATCTATCTCGCAAGCGTGAGTAACTGCATCATCGGCGGCACGGCCAGCGGCGCGGGCAACTTGATCGCCTTCAATGGCCGGGACGGCATAGTAAACGACGAGGGCACCGGCAATGCCATCCTCGGCAACTCGATCTTCTCAAATGGTACGACCGCACAGCACCTCGGCATCAACCTCGGCCTGGATGGGGTCACGCCGAACGACGCGGGCGATGCCGACACCGGCGCGAACAATCTGCAAAACTTCCCCGTCCTCACATCCGCTGTGCCGAACGACGGCATCCAGGTGGACGGCACGCTGAACAGCACGCCCAACACCACTTTCAATATTCAATTCTTCGCCAGTCAGACGTGCGATCCTTCCGGCAACGGCGAAGGGCAAGACCTGCGCGGCACGGCCACCGTCACTACTGACGACACCGGCAATGCCAGTTTCACCGATTTCATCTCCGGCGGCGGCGGCGGAGCCAATGAATTTATCACTGCGACGGCGACCGACCCCGCCGGGAACACTTCGGAGTTCTCCGCCTGCCGTCAAGTCTTTGTCGAGAGGGTCACGGTCACGAACACCGGCGACAGCGGTTTCGGCTCTCTCCGGCAAGCCATTCTCGACTCGAACGCTCTGGCGGGCACACAGACCATCAACTTCGACATTTTCAGCGAGGTTAATGGGGTGCGGACGATCACGCCCGCTTCAGCCCTGCCGACGATCACCGACCCCGTCATCATTGACGGCTACACGCAGCCCGGCGCGAGTCCGAATACGCAAGTTACAGGCAACGATGCCGTGTTGCTCATCGCGCTTGACGGCGTCAGCGGGGGCGGCAACGGGCTGCACGTCACCGCCGGCAATAGCACGGTGCGCGGCCTCATCATCGAGCGTTTCGGCAACGGCTTGTTGTTGGAAACGAATGGCGGCAACACCATTGCGGGCAACTTCATCGGCACCGATGGCACTAACGCCGGGTTGGGTAATAGCACCGGCGTCGAAATTTCCAACTCGTCGAACAACCTTATCGGCGGTGTGACACCCGCCGCGCGCAACGTTGTCTCCGCGAACAGGGGTAACGGCTTGAGCCTCGTTGGGGCGGGCACCACATTGAACCTCATTCAAGGTAATTACGTCGGCATCACCGCCAACGGCACGGGTGCGCTCGGCAACGGTAACCCCAGCAATTTCAACGGCGAGTTCGGCGTCAACATTGCGTTCGGTGCGTCGAACAACACCATCGGCGGGACGGTGGAGGGTGCGCGCAACGTTATTTCCGCAAACGCCGATAACGGTGTGTTCCTCGGAAATGCCGCCAACAACTTCGTGCAGGGCAACTTCATCGGCACCGACGCCAGCGGCACTGTTACGGTCGGCGGGAATGGCATACTCATTGTAGATGCGTCGAACAACACTATCGGCGGGACGAGCAGTGGCGCGCCCAATGTCATCTCCAACAGCGTTACTATTGCCAACCCCGGCTCGACGGGTAACGTCGTTCAAGGCAACTTCATCGGTGTGGCTTCGGATGGTGTTACTGCGATAGCCAGCAACAGTTTTAACGGTGTCACCATCAGTCTGGCATCAAACAACCAGATCGGCGGCACTGCCCCCGGCGCAGGCAACATCATCGCTTTCAACGGCAATCACGGTGTCTCTATTTCTGACGGTGGCACCGGCAACAGTATTCGCTCGAACCGGATATTCTCCAATGGCGGACTCGGCATTGACCTCGGTGCCGACAATGTTACCGCCAACGACCCCGGCGACGCTGATACCGGCCCAAACAATCTGCAAAACTTCCCCGTCCTCACGTCCGCCGAGCCGAACGACGGCGTCCGCGTGGAGGGCACGCTCAACTCGACGCCCAACACGCAGTTCCAGATCGAGTTCTTCTCCAACTCGGCGTGCGATGCTTCGGGCAACGGCGAAGGGCAGTCTTTCGCCGGCTCGACCTTCACCACCACGGATGAGAGCGGCAATGCCAGCTTCGTTGACTTCATCTCCGGCGGCGGACTCGGCAGCTTCATCACCGCCACGGCGACCGACCCCGCAGGCAACACCTCGGAGTTCTCGCAGTGCTTCGAGGCCATGCCACCGCTCCCGACACTGGGCAACTACCCGAACACGTCGGTGCAGTTGAACGGGAACACGACCGTCACGCCCGACGCCGCGCCGACCAACACGGCGCGCATCAGCGTGACGACCTCGACGAGCTTTAAAGGCGTGCTCTCCGGCGACCCGGCGACGGGCGTGGTGCGCGTGACGGACGCGCACCCGGCGGGCACCTACACCGTCACGGTCACGGCCTTTAACAACGCGGGCGCGGCGACGAGCAAGACCTTCACGCTGACGGTGACGACTCCGGCGATGTGCAACCCGATCACCTTCGCGCCGGCGGCCAACTTCACCGCCGGTAACAGCCCCGTCGCGGTAGCTGTGGGCGACTTCAACGGCGACGGCAATCAAGACCTCGCCTCGGCCAACACTAGCTCAAACGACGTGTCTGTCTTGCTCGGCGACGGCGCAGGGTCTTTCGGCGCGCCTACCAACTTCGGCGTTGGAACTAATCCCCAATCAGTGGCGGTGGGCGATTTCAACGGCGACGGCAATCAAGACCTCGCCTCGGCCAACTTTACCTCAGACGACGTGTCCGTCTTGCTCGGCAACGGCGCGGGTGGATTCGGCGGTGCCTCTAACTTCGGCGCTGGCGATGGTGCTATCTCAGTGGCGGTGGGCGATTTCAACGGCGACGGCAACCAAGACCTCGCCACTGCGAACCAGAACGCAAGCACTGTGTCAATCCTGTTGGGCGACGGCGCGGGCAACTTCGCCGCGGCCACCAACTTCGGCGTTGGAAGAAATCCTTACGTAGTGGTTGTGGGCGATTTCAACGGCGACGGCAAGCAGGACCTCGCCACCGCAAACTTTAATTCAAGTAACGTCTCGGTCTTGTTGGGCGATGGCGCGGGCAGCTTCGCCGCCGCCACTAACTTTGGTACCGCAATTAGTCCTCAATCAGTAACAGTGGGTGATTTCAACGGCGACGGAAAGCTTGACCTCGCCACCGCAAACTTTGACTCGAACGACGTGTCGGTCTTGCTCGGCGATGGCGCGGGCAGCTTCGCCGCCGCCACTAACTTTGGTGCCGGCACTAACCCTTACTCGGTGGCGGTGGGTGACTTCAACGGCGACGGTAATCAAGACCTTGCCGTGGCTAACACTAGCTCTCACAATGTGTCGGTCTTGTTGGGCGACGGGGTGGGCGGCTTCGCTACTGCAATAAACTTCGATGTCGGAAGATTTCCTAACTCGGTGGCGGTGGGCGACTTCAACGGAGACGGCAAGCCCGACATAACCGTCACCAACGGGGCGATACCCGGCCTTTCTATTCTTCTAAATAACTGCACAGTCCCCACGGGGCCGCAAACCTTCACCGTTAACACGACGGACGACGCCGACGACGGCGCTTGCAACGCCGCCCACTGTAGCCTCCGCGAGGCCATCAAGGCGGCGAACGCGAACGCGGGCGCGACCGACACCATCAGCTTCAACATTCCCGGCACGAGCGTCCATACCATCAGGCCGTCCTCGCCGCTCGATGCGATCACCGACCCGGTCGTCATTGATGGCTACACGCAGCCCGGCGCGGCTGCCAACACGCTCGCCGTCGGCAACAACGCCGTGCTGCTAATCGAACTCGACTGCGCGAACGCGGGAGCGGCGTGCCTCAACATCACTGCCGGCAACTCGACCGTGCGCGGCCTCGTCATCAATCGTATAGGCACGAACGGCATCTCCATCAGCACGAACGGCGGCAACACCATCGCGGGCAACTTCATCGGCACCAACGCCGCCGGTACGGCGGGAGTCAGCAGCGCCAGCACCAACACCAACAGAACAGGCATCTACGTTGATGGCTCGCCGAACAATGTCATCGGCGGCACCGCGCCGGCAGACCGCAATCTTATCTCCGGCAACCAGACCAACTTCGGCACCTCCAATGGCGTGTATATACGCTTCGAGGGCTCGACCGGCAATCTCGTCCAGGGCAACTACGTCGGCACGGACAAGAACGGCACAGCCAACCTCGGCAACAGCGGGGTGGGTGTCTTCTTAGATAATTTTAGTAGCAACAACACCGTCGGCGGCACCGCGAGCGGCGCGGGCAACCTCATCTCCGGCACCGGGGGGTACGGCGTCTTACTCCTTAGGACGAGCAACAACGCCATCCAGGGCAATCTCATCGGCACGAACGCGACCGGCACCGCCGCTATACCCAATTCTCTCAGCGGCGTCGGGGTCGAGATTCAGTCCACCAACAATCTCGTTGGCGGCACAACCGCCGCCGCGCGCAACGTCATTAGCGGCAACAATGGCTCCGGCGTCGAAATCTTGGACAACGGCACGACCGGCAACGTCGTCTCCGGCAACTTCATCGGCGTCGCCGCCGACGGCACAACCGCGCTCGGCAACACCGGCACTGCCGGCATCGGCGGCCCCAGCAGCGGCGTCGAGATTTTCGCCAACGCTTCCAACAACACGATAGGAGGCACGACCCCCGCCGCCGCCAACGTCATCGCCTTCAACGCCGGCAGGGGCGTCAACGTCGCCTTCGGCGCGACCGGCACCAGGATCGTCGGCAACAGCATCCACGACAACGCCAGCCTCGGCATAGACCTCGGCAACGACGGCGTCACGCCAAACGACGCGGGCGACACGGATACGGGCGCGAACAATCTGCAAAACTTCCCCGTCCTGACCTCCGCCCTCACCTCCGGCGGCACGACGACCGTGCAGGGCACGCTCAACTCGACGCCTAGCGCACAGTTCACGATTGAGTTTTTCACCAACGCGGCGTGCGACGCTGCGGGCAACGGCGAGGGGCAAGTGTTCCTCGGCTCGACCTCTGTCACGACCGATGCTAACGGTGATGCCGTCATCGACGCGACGTTGTCGAGTTCGACTTCGGCGGGCCAGTCGGTCACGGCGACGGCGACCGATGCGGCCAACAACACTTCGGAGTTCTCCGCCTGCACGGCAGTCACCGTACCGCTCGCGCAGGTTGACGTGTTGCTCACCAAGAGCGATTCGCCCGACCCGGTCACGGCGGGCAATGCCTTGACTTACACCATCACGGTGAACAACGGTCCCGCGCCTTCCAACACGCCGGAGGCGCAAAACGTCGTCGTCACCGACACGCTGCCTTCGGGCGTCACGTTCAACGGGGCTTCGTCCACGCAGGGCAGTTGCACCGAGTCGGGCGGGACGGTGACATGCAATCTGGGCACGCTTGGTTTTGCGGGGCAGGCCGGTGTGACGATCAACGTGACGCCGACGGTGGCCGGGACACTGTCGAACACGGCGAGCGTGACAAGCGACAACCCGGACTCGAACACCGCGAACAATACGGCGACGGCGTCAACCGTGGTGCAAGCGTCTTCCATCACGGTCTCGAACACAGCCGACAGCGGCGCAGGTTCGCTCCGGCAGGCCATCATTGATGCTAATAACACTGCCGGGCCTGGCGTGATCAATTTTGCCATCGGCACAGGGACGCAAACAATTAACCTGTCAAGCGATCTGCCGGCCATCACTGAGCAGGTAACGGTGGACGGCACCACGCAGCCCGGTTATAGCGGCACGCCCCTGATTACGCTCAACCGCACGGGCGGCACGATCATGCGCGTCTCCGGCGGCTCGAACGTCACGATCAAGGCATTGGCCTTAACCGGCGTAAACAGTACGGGCATCGCTGCTAATAATTGCGCCGGCCTCGTCTTGCAAGGCAACGCCATCATCGCCGCTGTCATTGGCATCACCATCAACGGCGGCTCGGATGCGCAGGTCTTGAACAACGCCTTCACGAACACAGGCATTGGCGGCAACTACTCGCTCGACATCGCGAGCGTCACGGCCGGTACGTTACCGAAAGCCATCGCGGTTAGCGGCAATACTTTCACCGGCGGCGGCAGCGGTCTGCACCTATCGAACATAGCGAATCAGGTGATCGGTGATACGTCGGTGGCCGGCGCGAACGTTGTCATCGCTGACAATGCCGGGCAGACATCGCTGACGGATACGGTGCTGC
>JBPCIP010000134.1:0-9584 GCA_051006195.1 Pyrinomonadaceae bacterium | reverse complement strand
CAAGCGAAGCGGCGGAGTCGGTCGTCATCTGCGCGCAGATCGAGGCCGAACTCGTCGAACTCTCGCCTGAAGAACGGCATGGTTATTTGCAGTCGCTTGGCGTCGAAGGCAGCGGCGTGGAGGATTTTGTCAAGAAGACGTCTCGACCGCTCGGACCCCTGTCGTTTTTTACGGCGGGCGAAAAAGAGGTGCGCGCCTGGACCATCCCGCGCGGCACGCGCGCCCCGCAGGCCGCCGGCACGATCCACTCCGACATCGAACGCGGCTTCATCCGCGCCGAGATCGTCGGCTACGACGACCTCACCCGCGCCGGTTCCTACGCCGCCGCCCGCGAACAGGGCTTGCTCAGACTTGAGGGTAAAGAGTACATCATGCAGGAAGGCGACGTGGTGCATTTCCGCTTCAACGTGTGAGCGGATGCGGGGGCGATATTGATTCCGGCGATGGAGGTAAGCTAGCCTTTGGCGGGCGGCTCTTTGTAGACGGGATGAAAGGTGCGCGTGGTGTGTTCGGTGACGCTTGCACCGGGGACGGACGAGAGCGGCAGGTAGGCGCCGGCTTGCGCCGAAGGCAACTCTTTTGTTTCCGACGGCTTCAATTGCGCCGGGCGTCTGGTTTGCGTCGTCGTTGTCGGAAGTTGCATGAGGCGCGACAACAGATGCATCAGCGAAATGACGATTGCGCCGAGCGTTATAAACCCCACCGCGCTCACTACGATCAGCACATCGGGGGGCAGTGGCCTTGAGGTTGTGGCCAAACCTGCCAGTCCGAGGAACAGAATCGCAAGGCCGACGAGCGTGGTCAAACAGATCGACACGCCAATTGTGCGCACCGGACTTTTAATGTCCACCGCAACTAATTCCCCTCCGGTCGTTATGGCAGATGAATTCACGGCTGCCCCGCAACGGTTGCAGTAATTGAGACCCGGTTGCAGTTCGGCGGCGCACATCTGGCAATACATCAAATTCTCCGAGTAGCAAATGTTAACTTGAGAAAGCACAGCGCCCGCTCAAAGGTGGAGAAGAAGCGGACGCCGGCATTTATAAACGACGCGATCCTTAGCGCATCAAAGCGCGGACGGCGACGAGCACCAAATAACCCACGGCAAATACCACGGCGAGTTTGATCACGGTCACGGCCAATCCGATGATCAGTCCGATGAATCCAACCGCGATCCCCGCCGCCGCCAACAGAAGCGGCACGCCGATGACCAGCACCACTAAACCGAGTGCGATGATGCCGACTACTCTCCACATGTCTTTCATCTCTTCCACCTCAACTTCCGTCTCTTAAACTTTAATTACGCCCGCCGGAAAATCGATTTCCTTTGCGCTCGCCTCATATACGAACGTCTCGCGGCCAACGTTCCATCCAAGACTTCGGAGCCTTTCAGCGCGCCGCGCTCCCGCGACATGGTCTGAATTTGTGTTAAGCTATGATAACAAATCTTTCGATAAGTTATTGATCTTTTTCTCTGGAAATTGCTTTCAGCGGCAGTTTCGTGAGTCAAAACTCAACCGGGGTGTGAAAGATGCCGCGCCGCAAAACTGAAAGCCTGTTTGACGATCCGGAAGCGGAAGTCGAACTGCCGACGCCTGACGCACCGCTCGCCGAAAGGATGCGACCGCGTACGTTAGCCGAGTTCGTCGGGCAACGCCATTTGATCGGCGAGGGGCGTATCCTGCGCCGCCTGATCGAAGGCGCAGGCGCGTTGCCGTCGCTCATTCTCTGGGGAGCGCCCGGCACAGGCAAGACGACGCTCGCGCGCCTGCTCGCTGGCCACAGCGACGCGGAGTTTGTGCCGCTCTCGGCGGTCTTTTCCGGCGTCAAGGATTTGCGCGCCGCCATTGCCGAAGCGCGCGAGACGAAGCGGCGGGGACGACGCACCGTGCTTTTCGTCGATGAGATACATCGCTTCAACAAGGCGCAGCAGGATGCTTTGTTGCCTGCCGTCGAAGACGGGACGGTGACGCTCATCGGGGCGACGACCGAGAATCCCTCTTTTGAAGTGATCGGTGCGTTGCTCTCACGCTCGCGTGTGCTCACGCTCGAATTATTGACCGAAGCGGACATCGCCTCGCTCATTCGCCGCGCGCTCACGGACGAAACGCGGGGCTTGGCGAATTTGCGCCCACATGTCTCTGACGAAGTCATCGAGAGGCTGGCACGCGCCTCCGGCGGCGATGCCCGCGTCGCGCTCACCGGACTCGAAGCTGCGGTCGAATCGACTGCGCCCGACGGCGACGGCGGCCTGCGCCAGATCACCGATCATATCGTTGCCGAAGCGTTGGGACGCGCCCGCTACGCTTACGACAAGGGCGGCGAGGAGCATTACAATCTCGCCTCCGCGCTCATCAAATCTTTGCGCAATTCCGACACGGACGCCGCGCTCTACTGGCTCGCGCGCCTGATTGAAGGCGGCGCCGATCCCGTCTTCATCGCGCGCCGTCTCTGCATCCTCGCCTCCGAAGACATCGGGCTGGCCGATCCGCAGGCGATGGTCCAAGCCGCCGCCGCCGCGCAGATCACAGCCCTCATCGGCCTGCCCGAAGCCCTCTACCCGCTCTCGCAGGCGACGATCTATCTGGCACGCGCGCCCAAATCCAACGCGGTCAAACGCGCTTACTTCGCCGCCGCCGGGGACGCACAAGAGACGGCGCGTGAACCCGTCCCCCTGCACCTGCGTAACGCAGTCACGCCTTTGATGAAACGCTCCGGCTACGGCAGCGGCTATCGCTACGTTCACAACGACCCGCGCGCCAGAGCGGAAATGGCATGTTTACCGGAACAACTGCGCGGCCGCGAATACTATCAAGAGGATTGATCAATTGTCCGTTGTCAATGGCTAAATCAAAACATACAAGGTTGAGACACCTGAAAGAAATGAACCACGAATCCACACCAAACCGCGCGAAATAAAGGCCACGAAATTCGTGTATTTCGCTTCGTATTGCTTTGTGTAATTTCGTGGTTCGGATTTTCCCCTGTGTCCCAATTTCATAAGTTTCGATTTAGTTATCTGTTGTATGCGGCGATTATCCCATAAGTCGCTGAACACGCATTTGAACAACTGACAGCAGACGACTGACCACTGACAGCTTTCAATTATGAGCGGGCACAAGACAGACAAAGAGTTGGCTTACCTGCACGACCTTTATATCGCCTCTGACTGGGGAGAGCGGTTCGCGGCCTTGATGGATGAGCATGTGCAGTTGCCGAAAGAGGGGCACGCGCTTTACGTCGCCGCCGGCACGGGCGGGCACGCGCTGGCGGTCAAGGAACGCGCGGGCAAAGACTTGACGTTGATTGGGGTGGACGAAAGCGAAGAGCGACTCGCGCTGGCGCGGGCGAAAGCGGCAGCGACGAAGTTGGAAGAAGTGACGCAGTTTCGCTCCGGGCAACTCGAAGCGTTGGCCTTCGAGGACGATCAATTCGATCTGGTGCTCGGCGACGCTTCATTGATCGCGCCGGAACGCCTGCCGGAAATATTGGCGGAGATGGTGAGGGTCGCCGCGCCGGGCGCAACCGTGGCCTTGTATCTCCCGACGGCTGCAAGTTTCGGCGAGTTCTATTCGATCTATTGGGAAGCCCTGCTCAACGCCGACTTGCTCGACCAATCGCCCATCGTCGAACACTTCATCAACGAACTGCCGACCATCACGGAGGTGGAGACGATGGCCGCCCGCGAAGGTCTCGATGCCGTTCAATCGTGGACGAGCATCGAAGAATTTCCTTACGCCTCCGGCGAGGAATTCTTCGACTCCCCGCTTGTCCGCGATCATTTATTAAAGACATGGCTGGAACCGTTCGCCGAAGATGAAGCGGCGCACGGGCGCGTGCTCTCGCAGGCCACGCTCATCATCGACGAAGAACGAAATGAGGCCGATTTCATTCTCTCCGTCAAAGCCACTGTCGTCATCGGACAGAAGACTCAGTAATTTTTACGGCATCAATGTCAGGAGCCGCCGCAATCGTTCGGACGACTGCGGCGGCTCCTGACTCAAGTCGAATTGACGCTGCTTGCGTCAACTCGGTTTGTTGACGGTGTATTTGTCGGAAGCGACATCATCTTCTTGCACCACCGATTCGGCGGCGCGGAGGCGTTCGCGACGGCGCGCCTCTTCAATGCGCGCTTCGTCGTCGGCTTCGTCCAGACCTGATTTAAAAGCGCGCTTGCTCTGGCCTAAAGCCTTTGCTAGTTGCGGCAGACGGCTCGCGCCGAAAAGGACGAAGACAATCAGGAGGACAATGAGAAGTTCTTGTGTGCCTAAGCCGCCAATGGCTAATGTCGGTTCATTCATCGTAATAATCCTTTGTGTGTTAATCGGCGTGGTAAAACTAAAATCTCTCGAAGAAGTTTATCGCTCTGGCTCTGCGTTGTCCGACTCATAAAAAAGATACTTGCGCCACGTCTCGTCGGCGCGTCCCAGATAACGCATGATCTGGCGGCTAACGTGCAGGGAGAAACCGCGCGGGTGGCGTCTCAAGTGCATCCCGGCTTCCTCCGGCGTGCGGTTGCCCTTGCGATGATTGCAACGCTTGCAACAGGCGACGAGATTATCCCACGTTGACTCGCCGCCGCGCGAACGCGGGTAGACGTGGTCGAGCGTCAGTTCCGCTGGCGGAAGTTGCTTGCCGCAATACTGACACGCCGAATGATCGCGGAGCAGAATGTTCTTGCGCGAGAGCGAGCGATTTTTGAAGGGGATGTGAATGTACTCAGTCAGGCGAATCACGGAGGGCGCGTGCATCGTTACTTTTGAAGAATGCAACATGTGGCCGTTGTGTTCTTCGATGCGCGCCACACCCTTGAAGATCATCACCACCGCGCGCCGTTCCGTGCAGACGTTGATCGGCTCGTAAGATGCGTTGAGGACTAAAACCCGTCCATTCATATTGCTTTCAGATAGTACAGACATGAGTGACGAGTGACAAGGACAAGTTGACGACTCGGAAAAGAGAACGCTGTTCCTGCTCGCCCTTGTCACTCGTCACTCGTCACTGTTTTTGAAACGGTCGGTGGCTTCGACGAGCGCGCCGCGCGTCCCGGGTTCGAGCGCGGAGTGTCCGGCGTCGGGGATGATCTTGAGTTCGGCTTCCGGCCACGCACGATGGAGTTCCCACGCGCTCATCATCGGGCAGACCACGTCGTAGCGCCCCTGCACGATGACCGCCGGGATGCGACGAATCTTCTCGACGTTTTCGATCAAGTAATTGTCCGTCTCGAAAAAAGCGTGGTTGGTGAAATAGTGGCACTCGATACGCGCGAAGGCGAGAGCGAATTGAGCTTCGCCGAAGTTGGCGATCAAATTCTGATCGGGATAAAGTTTTGATGTGCTGCCTTCCCAGATGCTCCACGCCCGCGCCGCTTCGAGCCGTACCGCTTCGTCGTCGCTCGTCAAACGCCGGTAGTACGCGCCGAGCATGTCGCCGCGCTCGCTCTCAGGAATGACCTTGACATAGTGCTCCCACAAGTCCGGGTAGATGGCGCTCACGCCCTCTTGATAAAACCATCGAATCTCTTTCGGGCGGCAGAGGAAGATACCGCGCAGGACGAGCGCACGCGCTCTCTCAGGGTGCGTCTGCGCGTAGGCCAGCGCCAGCGTGCTGCCCCACGAGCCGCCGAACACTACCCACCGCTCGATGCCCAGATGCTCGCGGATTTTCTCGATGTCGGCGACGAGATGCCACGTCGTGTTCTCTTCCAGATTCGCGTGCGGCGTACTGTGCCCCGAACCGCGCTGGTCGAAGAGCACGATGCGATAAGCCGCCGGGTCGAAGAAGCGACGGTAATCCGGGACAGTCCCGCCGCCGGGGCCACCGTGCAGGAAGACGACGGGCAAGCCTTCCGGGTTGCCGCTCTGTTCGTAATACAGCGAATGCACCGGCGACACCGGCAGCATCCCCTGATCGTAAGGTTCAAGCGCAGGATACAAATCTCTCATGCGGACATCATACAGAGGTTGGAGGGCAGAGGCTAGAGGTCAGTCGGGGAAGTTCAGGCCGCTCGATGTTGACGCTATGACGCCAATTCGCCATCAATCATCACCATGCCCACGTTGTCGCTCGTCCAGGTGGCACCCACCCGATACGGCTCCATCGGCGTCCCGTAACAGTTCTGGTCCTGCTGCATCGCATCACACTGCGACTGATCGCCGGGAAACCCCGTGAGCGAGTCGGGCAGCATCGAGTCGCGCAGGAAACTGTCCGGGCAGCAGTTGAAACACGCATACGTGCTGCTCGCGCCCCCCGCCACGTCCGCCTGCTCCGCTCGCCCGATCATCGTCTTCGTCTCCGGCCCCTGCTCCGACCAATGCACTTGTCCCTCGGAGGCGTCGGGCGGCATCGCCCTCCCCTGCGCGTCGGGCGCCTGACCGTCACGCAGGGCGCGCACGTCCCACGCCAGCGTCTGGCGCGCCGCGATGGTTCGCAACCCCAGACTGTACACGCCGCCCGGATAGCTCAATTGCAACTTGTACTCCCGCGGCTCATCCGTCACGTTCTTGAGATAGACGACGGTCGCCGAGTCGCCCTCGACGCGCCACGGATAGCCGCCCGTGCCGCTCGGAATCGCTGCCGGGTCGAGCAACGGCACGCGGTACACTTGATTGCTGCTCCCGCCCACGCTCTGCGCCGAGATGACGACGCTGCCCGGCTCACCCGTGTACTCGAACTCAAGGCCCGCCGCTCTCAAGCCTCGCGGCAGGTGGCTGGAACGGAAAGCCCTTTTCAGGGGTAACTGCTTCGTCTCACCCGCCGACAGGCGCAATTGCGGGAGCGACAACGCGGACATCTGGCCGTCGCCGGTCGTGTATGGGATGCGCGCCTTGATAACTGTTTCGGAGTCGCCGATGTTGCGCGCGACGATGACGGGTGATAGTTCGTCGCCGCCGCTCCTGCCAAGACGCAAGCCCGCGCCGTGCAGCGTCGTTGACCTGGATTTGCCGGGATCGATGAATTGGACGGACGAAGAGAAGCCCGTCTCCGCTTGTGAAACAAACGCGCGTGCCAGCAACGCGCCGGGCGTGCCGGTGTGTTCCAGCGAGATGCCGCCGACTTTCAGAAGTGCGCAGCCATGACAATTGTTGAAGTCTCGCGGCAATTCAAACAAGCGCGTCTCGCGCGGCGCGAGCGTCAGCGAGAAAGGCTCTCTTTGATGCGGCGCGATGCCGTCCACGCGCGCCGCGATTGTCAGCGGCGTGTCGGTCGTATTCGAGAGCGCGAGCCGCATCTCGCTCCGGGGCGATGGCAACCACCACACGCCTTCCAGCTTTGTCGAAACGAACATCGCCGCCGGTTCAACCAATTGCTCATCGAAGACGAGGCTGCGCGCCGCGTCAACTATTTTCACCTGACTACCGACCATCAAATCCTTGCCGTGATACAAGACTTGAAGGCTGCCGCTTTGAAAAGCGGGATTGTCTCCGATTTGCCCGCGCAGATCGACCTCGCTGAAAGAGGCTTCCGCCACCCACACCGGCGCTAGTTCGAGCCGCTCGCCGCTCAAGCTGAAGAGCGTCGGCTGTACTTCCACCGGATGCGGGCTTTTGTTGTTCAGCATCAGTGTGGTGTGCAGATCATCACCGACGCGATAGTAAGCAGCAGCTAAAATGTGCGGCTCGGCAGGCTCGTCAACGCGCGCTGCTTCTCTCGTTCCCGCGCGGGACAGCGAATTTGCCGCGTCCTTGTTTTCAGCTTCCGCCTTGGCTGCGCGGAAAGAGAAAGGAACAAACAACAGGCACAGGCAAAAAGTGAAGATCGTCAAGGGAGATCAGTTGTGATTTGCGAAGGGACGAGAGGCCGGGCTTTTTCATGTGAGTGTCTCCGTGTCGGAGGTGACACGTTGCGTAGCCAGGTTGAGTGAGGAGCGCGAAGGACGGCGCGATCAGGTCCGTGCGGAATTGCGGTCAATGCGTGGCGAGGATGCATGATGCTCTCTAAAATAACTGTTGGCGAAGATGAGAGCGAATACCGTTTCTTGAATAGGAATAAATTGAGAGTAGCTCACACCCTACTCTCTGGCCCACCCTAATGTCAAGAATTGCTTTTTTGCACGGGTAATGGGTCAGTTACGTGAGCAGAAAGAGACTCTCTTCAAGAACTATCCGTTTCACAAAGCAGTCGGGTAACTTTGAGATTCGAGTCTTGGCTGATCTTGTCCAACATTTCTTTGAACTTCTGGCGCGGATTCTGTTCTCGCTTTTTCAGAGTTTGGATCAGGCTCAGCAATACTTCCCTGGTCTTGGCTCCTTCTTCGGCTTGTGAACCGAAACTCACTTTTCGCGCAATCACGGTTGGCCGCAACTCGCGTTCGGCACGATTGTTTTCTGCTGGCACCGCTCTATTCTCGACCCAATGATAAAGCCTCTCGGCCCGCTCGATGAAAAAATCAGCCCACCGCTTGATGGCCGGATGAGCCTCTTCAATTTGACACAGTGAAAGTATCTCTCTCTTGATCTTCCTGGCTTCACGGTAATACGCTTTGTCGCTCAGACTCTTGCCTCTCAAGGTCATCGCTTCCGCCAGCAGTTGACGCATGCGAGCGACGAACTCGACTACTTCTTGATTCTCTTCAAACCTGGCTGCTTCGTCTTTCAAGTCACGTGACAGATGCGCATAACAATATTGCAGCTTGCAGGGCACTCGGTTGTAGCCGTTATACCTATCAACTACCAAATAGCCTGCCAGTGGTGTGGTGCCGAAGACTTCTTTGACGACGGTGGCCGAGCGCGTCTGGCGATAAAGATAGAGACTCAACTTGTCGCTGGCAAAGAGCCAACAATAGCCGCCTGCGCCATCCACCCGCCAAGAGGTTTCATCCGCATGTCTGACAACCGATTGGCGATATTCTTCCTTCAGGCTCTCCACACAAGGCGCGAACAACTTCCCCAACCTGTGCAACGAGGCAATGATGGTGGAATAGTTGACTTTCAACCGTTCGGTAATTCTGCCCAAAGGGATGCCGTGCACATAATGGCTTTCGACAACTTCCGACAACAATTCATTCGAGAGCAGCATCTTCGGGAGCAGTGAAGCAACCCTCGCTTGCAGATAGGTTTGACACGCAGGACAATACTTTCTTTCCAACTCGTACAGCAGTTTCTTCACCTTCATCGCCGTCAGGTCTAAAACCGAACGTGGCACCGAGCCTTTCTGCCACAAAGCAACATGGCAGGTGGGACAATCCGTTGCTTCAACTTTGACAACCCGAACTTCTTCGACTTCTTCTTTCGTGTGCGCTTGACGACCATGACCTTGATGCCCAAGCTTGGCTCCGCCTTGCTTCTTACTTTTCTCTTCCGGTGCATTCTCTTTGAGCGGAATCTTTGATGAGGGTGTGGAAGATGAAAAGAACCCTTCGACGGCTTTGCGTTTGAGTCGTTGAAGTTCACCGCGAAGAGATTCATTCTCTTGCGTGAGGCGGTCAATCTTGAGTTGCTTTTGAAAACAACTCTCACACGAATTGACTCCATAATCAGGTGACTTAGTTGATTGGTAAACGTGTCGCATTGGTTTCTTCTTGATGAGAAGATACGACCAACTCAACAACTTTTCCCTTTATGCTCACGTAACTGACCCATTAC
>JBPCIP010000133.1:0-1233 GCA_051006195.1 Pyrinomonadaceae bacterium | reverse complement strand
GCCTTGTCGTCGCGCTCTTTGCGACAATCGTGCTCGTCATTTATCTCTACGGCATACGCGCGCTCGGCGAATTTCTGACTGCGCGCTACGGTCTGCGTTCCGGCGTCGTCGAGTCGCTGCTGATACTCGCCCTTGTTCTCGCTGCCGCGCCGCTGCGCGGTTGGATTGAGCACCGGTTTAATGAACTCTTCAGCCGCGAAACAGCCCTCTACCGCGATGTGTTGGCGCGCATCGGAATGCTCGCGCGCGAGGCGTGGCGCTACAAACAGTTGCCGGAACTACTCGGCTTTGTCGCAGAAAGAAGCGCACGAGCCTTCGATTTGCGCCGCATGAAATTCCTTCTGCCGCCTTCGCAAAACGAAGAGGATGAGCTGAATGCCCTTGATGAGACGCAGCTTGAGGACGCGGATGAGATGTGGGCGGCGAACCTCATGCGCGAGATGGCGGACGCGCCTTTGCTTGAAGATGCTTTGTCGCTTGACGAGCGCGGCTGGCGGTTAGCCGTCGCGCTGCGTCACGACACAGACCTGCTCGGCGTGATGTTGATTGACGCTCCGCGTGAACGATTGACAAGCGAAACGCGGCAGGCTTTGACGGTGATCGCCGGACAAGTTGCGCTCGCAATCGGAGAGTGTCGTTTGGTCGAAGAGAACGTGCGATTGGAGCGACGGCTCGCGCACGGCGAACGGCTCGCCGCGCTCGGTCAGATGGCGGCTACTGTTGCACACGAAATCAAGAACCCGCTTTCGGCGATCAAATCCATCGCCCAAGTTATGCGCAAAGATGAACTGCTCGCCGTCAACTACTCACGCGATCTGGAATTAATCGTCGGCGAAACTGACCGTCTCGACCGCAGCGTGACGCAACTGCTCAACTGGACACGCCACGCTCCCGCCTCGGACGCTTCATGCCATGCGAACGAAGTGATGAGCACGATCCTCCACCTGTTTCGCCACGAAGCCGAACGGCGCGGCATCAAGACCGAACTCCATGGTGCGGAGTCGAACGCCGAACTCGGCGGAAGACAAGCGGCGGCGATGCGCGATGCGCTCTCAAATCTGCTCCTCAACGCTTTGCAGGCGACGCCGAAGGGAAAGCGCATTGTGATAGACGCTCGAATCATCGGCGGCGAATATGTCGTAGGGGTGACGGACGGTGGGGTGGGCGTTCCTCCCGAACTCTATGACCGTATATGGGAGCCATTTTTTACAACCAAGCAGCGCGGCACAGGCT
>JBPCIP010000132.1:0-27216 GCA_051006195.1 Pyrinomonadaceae bacterium | reverse complement strand
TGGAGACAACGTGGCGATGGAGATCGAGTTGATCACGCCGATAGCGATGGAGAAGGGATTGCGGTTTGCGATTCGCGAAGGCGGGCGCACCGTGGGTGCCGGCACCATCACCGAAATCGTGGAATAGAGTTCGGCAGTCAGTGTTCAGCCACAGGTTAAAACGGCTGATGACGATGAAAGCTGATTGCTGAAAGCTGAAAGCTGAAAAACATGCTGAACGAAAAAATCAGAATCCGACTCAAGGCTTACGATCATCGCGTGCTGGATCAATCCACCTCCGAGATCGTGGAGACCGCCAAGCGCACGGGCGCACGCGTCGCCGGGCCGATCCCGCTTCCCACTTCCAAGAACAAGTGGACGGTGTTGCGCTCGCCGCACGTCGATAAAAAGTCGCGCGAGCAATTTGAAATCAGAACGCACAAGCGGCTGATGGATATTCTCGACCCGACGCCGCAGACCGTGGATGCGCTGATGAAACTCGACTTGCCCGCGGGCGTGGACGTTGAGATCAAGGCGTTTGGCAGAGACAGGTAAAGGCAAGTTTTAGGCTTTCAGCTTTTAGCTGGAAACTGAAAACCTAAAACTGAAAACTGAGGTAAGTGATGATCAACGGAATCATCGGTAAGAAAGTTGGGATGACGCAGTTGTTCGCCGAGGATGGCACGGTCACTCCGGTGACGGTCATCAAAGCGGGGCCTTGCGTCGTGGTGCAGACGAAGTCAGCGGCGGGCAAGGATGGCTATAACGCCGTGCAGATCGGTCTCGTCGAAGACCGCCCCGTGAAGTTGAAGAACGTCAACAAGCCGATGCGCGGACACTTTGAGAAGACGGGTGCGGGCACACCGCCGACGCGCGTCCTAAAAGAATTCCGGCTCGACGGCGATGCGGGCGTCAACGTGGGCGACAAGGTTTTAGTCGGCGAGCAATTTGCCGACGGCGATTCGATTGAAGTGATCGGGAAGAGCAAAGGGCGCGGTTTCGCAGGTACGGTCAAACGACACAACTTCAGCCGCGGCCCGGAGTCGCACGGTTCGATGAACGTCCGCGCGCCGGGTTCCATCGGCCAATCGGCTTATCCTTCGCGCGTCATCAAGGGCACGCGGTCTTCCGGTCACATGGGTGATGTGCGCGTGACGGTGAAGGGCTTGACCATCGCCCGCGTCGATGCCGAAAACAATTTGTTGATGATTCGCGGCGCAGTGCCCGGCGCAAACGGGACGGTCGTGATCGTTAAAAAGTCTGTGAGACAGAAAAAGAGGTAGTTTTCAGTTGCCGGTTTTCAGTTTTCAGATAATAGCCAAAACTCAAAACTCAAAATTGCGAACGGAGTGAGCTATGCCTACCGTGAAGGTGCGCAATTTAAGAAATGAAGAGGTCGCCGATCTCGAATTGTCCGATGCCGTGTTCGGCGCGGACTACAACGAGGGATTGGTCCACGCTGCCGTCAAAGCCTATTTGTCGAATGCGCGGGCGGGCACGGTCGGCACGAAGACGCGCGGCGACGTGTCGGGTTCGGGCAAGAAACTGTGGAAGCAGAAAGGCACGGGACGCGCGCGTATCGCCAGCATCCGTTCGCCGTTATGGAAGGGCGGCGGCAACGTCCACGGGCCGCAGCCGCGCGATTGGTCCACGAGTTTGCCGAAGAAGATGCGACGCGGCGCGCTCAGGTCGGCGCTCTCGGAGCGTTTGCGTGAGGGCAATGTGTTGGTACTCGACGGCTTCACGCTCGGACAGGCCAAGACGAAAGATTTCATCAGTGCGCTCGGCACACTCGGTCTTGAAGGAAAGACTTTGATCGTCGATTCGTTCGACAATGATAAGTTGCTGCTCGCTTCGCGAAACGTGAAACGCGCGAAGATCACGACGAGCCGCAGTCTGAACATTTACGATCTGCTCTATCACGAAAAACTGGTGCTCTCGCGGGCGGCGGCGCAAGAGTTGGGCGACATGCTTGACCCGAAACGTCGAACGGGCGCGCATGACGACGATAACGGAGCGGATGCGGCAGTGAATACAAACGAGGAGGCGGCATAACAGATGCGAACTGTGTGGGACATCATCAAGTCGCCCGTGATCACGGAGAAGGCTCTGATGGCGAAGGAAGAATCGCAGGACGGTAAGCAGTTGCTGACCTTTCGCGTAGACAAAAACGCCACGAAGCCTGAGATTAAGTCGGCCATTGAAAAGATTTTTGACGTGAAAGTGGCCTCCGTGCGCACGCTCAATTACATGGGCAAGAAGGCGCGGCGCGGTCGGTTTGAAGGCCGCAAGCCGTCGTGGAAGAAAGCCTACGTCACGCTCAAGGAAGGCGAAAAGCCGCTCGATTACGGCGAAAGCATCTAAAAGCAGAGATTAGAGGTCGGAGGTTAGAGGTCAGTTGAGACTGTCTTCTACTAACCTCCAACCTCTGACCTCTGACCTCTGAGGTTCTATGGGCATCAAGAAACTGACACCGACATCACCGGCGCGGCGTTACCAGACGTATCTGACGCGCGATGAGTTGACGAAGGGCGCGCAGCCTGAGAAGTCGCTGCTGGAAAAGAAGACGCGTATCTCCGGGCGTAACAACGACGGCCACATCACGGTGCGACGGCGCGGCGGCGGGGCCAAGCGTTTCTATCGCATCATCGATTTCAAGCGCGACAAGCCCGGCGTGCCTGGTCGGGTGACGCAACTCGAATACGACCCGAATCGTTCGGCCCACATCGCACTCGTCACCTATCTGGATGGCGAGAAGCGTTACATCATCGCACCCGCCGGTATCGAAGTCGGCAAGATGATCATGAGCGGCCCGGAAGCGGACATCCTGCCGGGCAATGCTCTACCGCTTCGCAACATTCCGTTGGGCACGCAGATTCATAATATCGAACTGCGCCCCGGCAAGGGCGGGCAGATGGCGCGCTCGGCTGGCGCTTTCGCGCAACTCGTCGCCAAAGAAGGCGACTACGCGCAGCTTCGCATGCCTTCAGGTGAAGTTCGGCGCGTTCCCGTCGTCTGCATGGCGACCATCGGGCAGGTTGGCAACGTCGAGCACGAGAACGTCTCACTCGGTAAGGCCGGACGCTCGCGCTGGAAGGGCATCCGCCCGCATGTGCGCGGCGTGGCGATGAACCCGGTGGACCACCCGCACGGCGGCGGTGAAGGCAAGACCTCCGGCGGTCGTCATCCCGTCACCCCTTGGGGACAACCGACGCGCGGCTATAAGACCCGTTCAAACAAGCGCACGCAGAAAATGATCGTGCGTGATAGAAGAGTGAAGTAATTGCGGAATGCGGATTTCGGATTGCGGATTGAAGAAGCAGTAACCTGTTTTTAATCCGCATTCCGCAATCCGGAATCCGCATTTGAGAGAGGCGAAACGTTATGGCACGTTCAGGAAAAAAAGGCCCGTTTATTGATGACTATCTGTTGAAGATGGTGGCGCGGATTCGTGAGAGCGGTAGTCGACCGCCCGCGATCAAGACCTGGTCGCGGCGCTCGACCATCACGCCGGATTTCGTTGGCCTGACCTTCGCCGTGCATAACGGCAGACGCCACCTGCCCGTGTACGTCACGGAGAACATGGTCGGACACAAACTCGGCGAATTCGCGCCGACGCGCACCTTCAAAGGCCATTCAGGAACGAAGGCCGAGAAGGGCGGAAAAGTAGCAAGATAGTGAATGGAAAATGGTCGACGGTAAATAGAAATCAGGCAGCCACCGTTCACCATTTACGATTCACCATTTACGAGGTTTGAGATGGAAGCGAGAGCGAGTGCAAAGTACCTGCGCGGGTCGGCGCAAAAAGCGCGACTCGTGGTTGACATGATTCGCGGCAAGAACGTCAATGAGGCGTTGGCCGTGTTGCAGTACACGAATAAGCGCGCGGCGGACGGCATCGAGAAGTGCGTGCGTTCGGCGGTGGCGAATGCGACCGAGGCGGCGGAGAAGGCGAACATCGCCGTCGATCCCGATGAATTGTGGGTCAAGGCGTGTTTCATCGACATGGGGCCGACGAAAAATCGTCGCCGCATGCGCCCCGCGCCGCAAGGACGCGCCTATAAAGAACGGCGTCACTTTCATCATGTGACTGTGCTGCTGTCGAGCGAAGAGATGGAAGCCATAAAGGGCAATGGCAAACGGTCGAAGGCCGGGAAGCCAGGGGCGACAGCAACAGCGAGCAGGACGCGCAAGCAGACCGGAGGCGCAACTTCAGGCGCGGGCAAGAGCACGGAGCAACGCACAGCTACCAAGACGCCTGAGACGGCTGCCGTCGAAACGCCCGTCGCTACGCCCGTTAATGAAACGGCAACCCAAGAATAGTTAAGTTTGAATGGAGAATAAAGTGGGTCAGAAAGTTCATCCATACGGCTTCCGCCTCGGCTATAACAAAGACTGGCACTCGCACTGGTTCGCCAAGAAACAGTACGGCGAATACTTGCTCGAAGACCTCAAGCTGAAAGCGACGCTCAAGGCGCGCTTTGCAGGCGCGGGCGTCTCGCACGTTGACGTGGAGCGCGCGGCCAATCGCTTGAAGATCATCATCTACACCTCGCGTCCCGGCATCATCATCGGGCGCAAGGGCGCGGAGATCGACAAGCTCAAGGCTGACATCGCCTCGCGCACCGGGCGCGAAGTGCTCGTCTCGATTCAGGAGATTCACAAGCCGGAACTAAACGCACAGTTGCAGGCCGAGAAGATCGCGGTGCAATTGGAGAAGCGCATTGCCTTCCGTCGCGCCATGCGCAAGACGGTGGAAGAGACGCTGCGGTTCGGCGGGCAAGGGATCAAGGTGAAGGTCGGCGGTCGTCTGAACGGAGCCGAGATCGCCCGTAGCGAGTGGTACTTGCAGGGGCGTCTGCCGCTGCACACTTTGCGCGCGGATATTGACTACGGTGTTGCGACAGCGCACACGACGTTCGGCACTATCGGCGTCAAAGTCTGGATTTACAGGGGCGAGATTCTCGACCCGCGTGCGGCGATGGCGCGCGGCACGGCGACCGACCCGATCAACGAACCGCGCCCGGAACGCGGCGAGCGAGAGCGTCGCCCGCGCACACGGCGCGAACGTGAAGGCGGCGATAATCGCGGCGACCGGGGCGGAGATCGTGGTCGCCCGCGCAGCGACAACAGAGGATAAAGATTGTCCGTTGTCAGTGGTCAGTTGTCCGTTGTATGTGAGCGGGTAACTTGATTGGTGAGAATTGAGATTCAAGTCGGGTCACACGAAAACAACGGACGACGGACAAGGGACAGTTGAGCGGAGCGAAACATCATGTTGATGCCGAAAAAAGTTAAGCACCGGAAGCAGATGCGCGGGCGCATGACGGGCACGGCCACGCGCGGCGCGGAGATCAGCTTCGGTGAGTTCGGGTTGAAATGTTTAGAGCCGGCGTGGATCACGGATCGGCAGATCGAGGCGGCTCGTATCGCCATGACGCGCCACATCAAGCGCGGCGGAAAAATCTGGATTCGCATGTTCCCCGATAAGCCGGTGACGAAGAAGCCCGCCGAAACGCGTATGGGCAAAGGTAAAGGCGCGCCGGAATATTGGGTGGCGGTCGTCAAACCGGGACGTATCTTGTATGAGATCGAGGGTGTGCCGGAAGACATTGCGCGCGAGGCGATGCGGCTGGCAGCACAGAAACTCCCGATCAAGACGAAGTTCGTCACCCGCGCCGAGCAAGAAGGAGGCGCAGTTTAATCATGAAGAGACGTGAAGAGTTGGATCGCTTACGCGAGATGTCCGACGAGGATTTGCGTGAAGAAGCGGCGCGCATCAAAGAGTCTTTGTTTCGTTTGAATTTCAAATTGGCTCTCGGCGAAATGGACGCGGTGAAGCGCCTGCGACAGGAGAAGCGCACGCTGGCGCGCTTGCACACGCTGATGACCGAGCGACGGAGCGAACAGGCGTTGGGAAGTTAAATAGTAAATGGCCGGTGGCAAATGGCGAGGGCAAAATCCATTTATCATTCACCATTGACGAGGATTTGTGATGGCAGAAGAAAATCAGGAAGAGGCGACGGCGGAACAGGACGCGCCGCAAGTGGACGCGCCGAGCGCGACGGATGAGGTGCGGGCGGCGGAAGCGACCGATGCCGGTGAGACGCTGGCGCATGAAGTTGCGCCGAACATCGACTCGCAGCCCGGCAACGCTTCGGGCGCAGAAGCGGGCAAACGCGGACGGCGCACAGAGAAGGTCGGCATCGTCGCCTCGGACAAGATGGAGAAGACGATCATCGTCCGCGTGGACCGGCTGATCAAGCATCCGAAATATCGTCGCTACGTGCGTCGCACGTCAAAGTTTATGGCGCACGATGAGACAGGCGCGACTATCGGCGACAAAGTGCGCATCGTCGAAACCCGCCCTCTGTCGGCCAGAAAGCGCTGGCGTGTCGTCGAGATCGTGCAGAAAGCAGAAAAGTAGAGTTTTAAGTTTCCGGTTTTCAGTGAGGACAAAGCTGAAAACTCAAAACCGGAAACTGCGAACGGAGTGAGCAATGGCAATTCAAATGCAGACATCGCTGGATGTGGCGGACAATTCCGGCGCGCGGCGGGTCGAAATGATCATGAGCATCGGTGGTTCGACGGGGCGTCACGCTGTCCTCGGCGATAAGATCAAAGTCACCGTTAAGGAAGCTGCGCCGGACGGCGCGGTCAAGAAGGGCACGGTGCATAACGCCGTCATCGTCCGCACGCGCAAGGAAGTGCGCCGCAAGGACGGCACTTACATTCGCTTCGATCAAAACGCAGCGGTGCTCATCAAAGACGACAACACGCCGATTGGCACGCGCGTCTTCGGCCCCGTGGCGCGCGAACTGCGCGATTTGAATTTCATGAAGATTGTTTCGCTCGCGCCGGAGGTGATTTAAGAGATGGCGGAAACAAGAAGCAGCAAGCGCACCAAGATCAGAAAGGGCGATCAGGTCGTCGTCCTCTCAGGCAAGGATTACAATAAATTCGATAGACAGGGCAACCGCACGCCGCATCGCGGACGCGTGCTCGAAGTGTCGCCAGCGCGCGGGAAAGTGAAAGTTGAAGGCGCAGGCATCGTGAAGAAGCACCAGAAGGCCAACCCGCAAAACAATCGCGGCGGCGGCATCATCGACAAGGAAGCGTGGATTGATATTTCCAACGTTCAGTTGATCGACCCCGAAACGGGCAAGCCGACGCGCGTGCGCGCGGGCCAGAGCAGCGAAGGCGCGAAGCAGCGCATCGCCACGAAGAGCGGGCGCGTCATCGAGAGATAGTTATGAGGGAAGTAGCCCAAGGAAGCGAGTCTGGAAACGCCGGTCACGCGGGCGAGACCCAGACGACGAGGTGAAAGAAAATGGCAGCAAGACTGAAAGAGCGTTACCAGAAAGAGATCGCGCCCGCGCTCGCCAAAGAGTTCAACATCACGAACCCGATGGCGACGCCCCGGCTCGAAAAGATCGTCATCAACATGGGGCTGGGCGAAGCTATCAGCAATTCCAAGATCATCGACACGGCGGCGGACGAACTCTCATCTATCGCCGGACAAAAGCCGGTCACGACGAAAGCCAAGAAATCCATCGCTTCATTCAAACTGCGCGAGGGGATGCCCATCGGTTCGATGGTCACTTTGCGCGGCGACCGCATGTACGAATTTCTCGACCGCTTCGTTTCGGTGGCTCTACCGCGCGTGCGCGATTTTCGCGGCATCTCGCCCAAGGCGTTCGACGGGCGCGGCAACTACACGCTCGGCATCCGCGACCAGCTAATTTTCCCCGAAATTGATTTCAACAAAGTAGACAAAACGCGCGGTATGAACATCTCGATTGTCACCACCGCGCGCAACGACGAGCAGGCCCGCGCGCTCCTGCGTGCGCTGGGCATGCCGTTCAGACAATAAAGCAGAGGTGAGAGGTGAGAGATCAGTGAAGCACTGTCTGGTCTCACCTCTCACCTCTCACCTCTGAGGTTCTATGGCAAAGAAATCGTTAATCGCGAAGGCGAACCGGACACCGAAATTTTCCTCGCGCGCTTACACGCGCTGCCAGCGTTGCGGCAGACCGCGCGGCTACTTGCGCAAGTTCCAACTGTGCCGCATCTGTTTCCGCGAACTCGCGCTGCAAGGACAAATTCCCGGCGTCGTCAAATCGAGTTGGTAATATAAAAATTACCGTCAGCAGTCAGTCACTTGTAGAGAAGGGCGCTGAAACCTGACGGCTTAACCTGGAGTAGTAGAGTAATGACTGATCCTATTGCCGACATGCTGACGCGGATGCGCAACGCGATTGCCGCGAAGCACTCGCGTGTGGACATCCCGACGTCGAAATTAAAATTGGAGATCGCCCGCATTCTCAAAGAAGAAGGCTACATCAACAACTTCGTCGTGAAGGGCGAAGGTGTCAAGCGCACGATCCGCATTTTCCTGCGCTACGACACGCGCGGCACTTCGTCGATCTCGCACCTCTCGCGCGTATCGCGCCCCGGCAGGCGCGTCTACATGGGGTCGGGCGAAATCCCGAAAGTGCTCGGCGGCTACGGAGTCAATATCGTTTCGACATCGCGCGGCCTGATGAGCGGCAAACGCGCCCGCCGCGAACATGTCGGCGGCGAAGTTCTGGCAGCAATTTACTAAGGGATGAGGGATGAAATAAAAACATCTCTTATTCATCCTTCATCCTTCATCCTTGAGGTTGTTATGTCTCGTATTGGAAAGAAAGTTATCACCGTTCCGAAAGGCGTGACCGTCACGGTCGGCGAGCGCGAGTTGGAGGTCAAGGGGCCGAAGGGCACGTTGCGGACGCCGGTTCCGGGAGGCATCACCTTTCGCCTGGAAGGTGATCAGTTGCAGGCCGAACGGGCGTCGGACGAACTGGCGGCGCAGCACGGTTTGGCGCGGGCTTTGGCGAACAATGCCATCGTCGGCGTGACCGAAGGTTTCACGAAACAGATGGATGTAGTCGGCGTCGGCTATAAAGCTGACGTGCAGGCCAAGCGGATCGTCTTTTCGCTCGGTTATTCGCACCCGATTGAGTTTCCGCTGCCCGAAGGCATCGAAGTGAAGGGCGAGCGCGTTCCGTCGAAAGCGTCGATTCAACAATATCAATTGACGCTCACGCTCTCCGGCATCGACAAACAGAGACTCGGACAAGTCGCCGCCGAAATGCACTCTTTGCGCAAGCCCGACCCCTACAAGGGCAAAGGCGTGCGCTACGCCGACGTGGTATTGAAACTGCGTCCCGGCAAGACAGGAAAATAACGCGATTGCGGATTGCGGATTGCGGAATGCGGATTGGAAGACAGTTGCTTCTTTTAATCAGCAATCCGCAATCCGCAATCCGAAATGGAGTTGAGATGGCACAGAAAGATAGAGCAGAAGTTCGCAGGGCAGTGCATAAGCGTATCCGCCGCAAGGTGCAAGGCAGCGCGGCCCGCCCGCGCCTGACGATCTACCGCAGCCTGAATCACATCTACGCGCAGCTCATCGACGACGTACAGGGGCGCACGATTACCGCCGCTTCGACGACCGAGAAGGACCTGCGCGGCGAGACGGGCGGGAACATCGACGCCGCCGTGCGCGTGGGGCGGGCGATTGCCGAACGTGCCTTGAGTAACAATATCGACCACGTCGTGTTCGACCGGGGCGGTTATCGTTATCACGGGCGCGTCAAGGCGCTGGCCGATGCCGCGCGCGAGGCCGGGTTGAACAAGGAAGAATCGAACCGGGCAGCAGAAGCGGAGGCCACGCCGGAAGGGCAGCAGGCCGCAGCACAAGCAGGACAGGAGCAGTAGTAATGCGACAACCGACACAGAGAATTTCAGCGCAGGGACTTGATCTCAAAGACCAAGTGATCAGCATCAATCGCGTGACCAAAGTGGTCAAGGGCGGCAAAAACTTGAGCTTCGCGGCTCTCGTCGTTATCGGCGACGAGTCGGGGCATGTCGGCTTCGGTAGCGGCAAGGCGCGCGAGGTTCCGCTCGCCATCAAGAAGGCCATCGAATCGGCGAAGAAGAATTTGATCCGCGTGCCGCTCATCAACAACACGTTGCCGCACCAGTTGATCGGCAAATACGGCGCGGGGCGCGTCATGATGAAACCGGCGTCGGAAGGCACGGGCGTCATCGCGGGCGGCGCGGTGCGCGCCATCATGCAGGCCGTGGGCGTCCACGACGTGCGCACCAAAGTGCTCGGCTCGACCAACCCGCACAACGTCGTGCGCGCCACCTTCGACGGTCTGTTGAACATGAAAGACCCGATGGAACTGGCGCGACTGCGCGGCAAACAGGTGGAAGAACTTTAAGAAGGTGAATGGCGAATGGCGAATGGCTGAAAGCCGATTCTCCCTATTGACCATTTGACAGAGGTTTAAAATGGCTGAGCAGAATCAAGAGCAGGCGGGCGGCGGCGGCGGCACGATCCGCATACAATATTATCGTAGTTTTATCGCTTTTCCGAAGACGCAGAAATTGATCGTGAGAAGCATCGGATTGACAAAGATGAATCAGATCGTCGTGCGCCCCGACACGAAGTCGATGCGCGGCGTCGTCGCCAAAGTGCCGCACCTGTTGCGAATTGTGGAGTAGATGATTGGTGAATAGTGAATCGTCAATAATGAGCGGACAAAACCTGCTCGTCACTGTTGGCCTTTCACCATTGACTAATGACGAGGTTTTGAAATGACTATCGGTCTTAATAATTTACATGCTCCGGCGGGTTCGACGCACAAGAAGAAACGCGTCGGGCGCGGCCCGGGTTCGGGTCTGGGCAAGACGGCGGGGCGCGGCAATAAAGGTCAGAAATCCCGTTCGGGCTACAGCGCGAAGATCGGTTTTGAAGGCGGCCAGATGCCTTTGCAGCGTCGCTTGCCGAAACGCGGTTTCACCAACATTTTTAAGAAGCAGTGGATCGAGGTGAGCCTCGCCTCGCTGGAAAAGAGTTTTGCGGCGAACGAGGAAGTGACGCCCGAATTGATGCACGAGCGCGGCGTGATCGCCAAGGGGAAGCGCGATGTGGTAGTGCTCGGCACGGGCGATATCTCAAAAGCCCTGCGCGTCTCGGCGCATCGCTTCACGAAGAGCGCACGCGAAAAGATCGAGCAGGCGGGCGGCGCGGCCACGTTGATCGAGCGGCACGCGGGCGACGCCCAGCCGCAACAGTAAGCAACTACTGTCTGGTCGGTATCGAGCAAATGATCAATCAAGTCTGAAGACGCAGCGAGCGTGTCCGCCAAATTCTCTGGCGACGGCTCTCTGCGTCTTTAGCGTTGCTTAGGTAAATGTCGTTCAGCCCTTGAGCGAGAGTCATTCGGAAATTCGCGGTTGAAGCCGCAACCTCAGGCCATCGGGTTGGGCGCTTCAGGAGTTCTGTTTTAAGCTGGCCGGTAACGGCTCTGTCTCGTGTCTGCTGGAAGTTAAAGTCTCTCGCGAAAGAAGCACTCTTATGGAAAAGTTTTTCGCCGCCGTTCGCAACATGTTTCAAGTGCCGGATTTGCGCCGGCGGATCGGTTTCACGCTTGGCCTGCTGGCGATCTATCGCCTCGGCGCGCATATCACCACGCCCGGCATCAACAAGGATCAACTGGCGCGCGTCTGGAGCGATGTGGGCAACACTCTGCTCGGCGTGCTCGACCTCTTTTCCGGCGGAAACTTCCAGACCATCTCTGTCTTCGCGCTCGGCGTCACGCCTTACATTACCGCCTCGATCATCCTGCAACTGATGACCACTGTGTTTACTCAGTTGAAGAAGTTGCAGGAGGAGGGCGAGGCCGGGCGGCAGAAGATCAACCAGTATACGCGCTATTTGACGGTGGTGCTCGCGTGTTTCCAGACTTTTATCGTCGCCCGTTGGCTGCAAGCGAACGGCGTGGGCGCACCCGGCGCGGGCTTTCTGATTACGACCGTCATCACGCTCACGACGGGCACGATCTTCGTGATGTGGCTCGGCGAACAGATCACGGAACGCGGCATCGGCAACGGCATCTCGCTGTTGATCTTCGCAGGGATCGTGATCGGACTGCCGAGCGGTTTGACGCAGGTGGTCGGTCGGTTGCGCGGCGGCGTGGCGTTTGAGGTGATCGGCGTGCTCGCTCTCGCCGTCATGCTCGTGCTCCTCATCGCTTTCATCGTTTTTGTCGAGCAGGCGCGGCGCAAAGTGCCGATCAGCTACGCCAAGCGGCACGTCGGGCGTCAACTCGTCGGCGGGCAGCAGACGGTGATGCCGCTCAAGATCAACATGGCGGGCGTCATCCCCGTGATCTTCGCCTCGTCGATGCTGGCCTTCCCGCAGACCATCCTCCAATTCATCCAGTACGACCCGGCTGCGCCGGAATCATGGCGTAGCCGTGTTCATCTGTTCTTCCAATCGTTCCACGGCGGCGATCCCTACTACGAATTGATCTTCCTTTCGCTCATTGTCATCTTCACCTTCTTTTACATCACGATCATTTTTAACGTAGAAGAGGTGGCCGACAATTTGCGCAAGCATGGCGGCTTCATCCCCGGCATCCGACCGGGCAGAAACACGGCGGAGTTTCTGAATACGATTCTGACGCGACTGACCACGGTCGGCGCGATCTATCTCGCATTGGTCGCGTTCGTGCCGCAGATCATGTTGAGCGGTTTCAACGTCGGGCGGCTGCCATTCGTCGGTGCGCGGATGGAAGACTTCTTCAGTAACACGCCCGGTTTAGGCTGGATTCCGAGCGGCATGGGGTATAAATTCTATTTCGGCGGCACCAGCTTGCTGATTCTCGTCGGCGTCGCGATGGACACCGTGGCGCAGATCGAAGCGCAACTCGTGATGCGCAACTATGAAGGCTTCCTCGGTTCCGGCAGTCGCCTGCGCGGACGCAGAACCTAAAAATGCAGAGGTCAGAAGCTGGAAGTCAGAAGTAGGTGAAAACTGATTTCGTCTGACCTCTGACCTGTGAGTTTATGGCAAAGATCGTCGTCTTAATGGGTGCGCCGGGCGCGGGCAAGGGGACGCAGGCGCGTCTGCTGCAAGAGCGTCTGCTGCTGCCGCAGATTTCGACGGGCGATATGTTTCGGGAACTTGCCAAAGCGGAGACTCAACTCGCCGCAGAAGTGCGCAGCGTGCAAGCGGCGGGCAAACTCGTCTCTGACGACCTGGTGATTCGCATCGTGCATGAACGCACCGGGCGCGAGGACTGCGGACAGGGGTATATCTTAGACGGTTTCCCGCGGACGACGACGCAGGCGGCGATGCTTGAAACATTGGCTGTGGAGCAGGGCAATAAGATTCAGGCGCTACTGGTTGATGTGCCTTTTGAACTGCTGGAACAGCGTGCGACCGGGCGTCGCAGTTGTCCGGTCTGCGGCGAAATCTATAACGTCTATTTCAAACCGCCGCAGACCGAGGGCGTTTGCGATCTGCACCCGCAAGCGCAGTTGATACATCGCGCTGATGATACATCGGAAAAAATCCGGGTGCGGCTGGCGACTTACGAAGAACAGACGCAACCGTTGCTTGATTACTACGAAGCGTCGCACCGCCTGCGCCGCGTTGACGGAACGCGCGGCCCGGAAGCCATCTATGCGGACATCGAAAAGATAGTGAACGGCGAATAGTCAATGGTGACGACGAAACCGTTGACCATTTACTACTGCGCCATTCACTAAGCTTGTTATGATTATCGGGAAGTCGAAAAAAGAGTTGGAGAAGATGCGCGAGGCGGGGCATCTGGTGGGGCTTGTGCGCGAGCATTTGCGGCGGATGGCTCGTGCGGGCGTGACCACACTCGACCTTGACCGCGCCGCCGAGAAGATGATCCGCGACGCCGGCGCGTTGCCGACCTTCAAGGGCTATCACGGCTATCCTTTTTCCATTTGCGCGTCCGTCAATGAACAGGTGGTACACGGCTTCCCCTCGGATTACGTGCTGGAAGAGGGTGACATCATCTCGGTTGACATCGGCGCAACGCTGAACGGTTTTGTCGGTGATACTGCAACCACCGTGCCCATCGGAGATGTCGGCGATGATCGACTCCGGCTGATCCGGGTGGCGGAAGAATGTCTGGAGCGCGCCATCGAACAATGCCGCCACGGCAAGCACCTGGGCGATATCGGTTGGGCGGTGCAGGAGCACGCGGAGGCGCAAGGCTATACGCTCGTGCGCGACTATGGCGGGCACGGCATCGGGCGACGCATGCACGAAGACCCGCACATCCCGAATTACGGGAAACCGGGGACGGGCGCGAAGATCAAGAATGGATATGTTTTCGCCGTCGAGCCGATGCTGAACTTAGGAACTTTGCATACGAAAACTCTGGCTGATGGCTGGACAGTGGTGACGGTGGACGGACAGCCCAGCGCGCACGTCGAACACACAATTGCCATCACGGAAGAGGGGCCACAGGTGTTAACGCGGGTGGCTGAAGAACTTGAGAGGGTGGAAAAATCCCCGGTCGAAAAAGCGACAGCGCGGATTTGAGTTCGGCAGACCTCAAGTGGCTTGGCATAAGGTCAATGCTGTGTTAATATCCGCAGTTTGCCGACCCTGGCATTTTTAAATCTATCAGCGGAGCGGCTTGTGGGGAGAAGAATCTCTCTCCATCTGCTGGTTAAACACCGTCCTTCTGGTTTGAAATTGAGGCTGGAACTTTCCGGCGGAAAAAGGTGGATGCAATGAAAGTAAGAGCTTCCGTTAAAAAGATGTGTGATAACTGTAAAGTCATCCACCGCAAGGGAGTGGTGCGGGTGATCTGTACGAACCCGAAACATAAGCAGCGGCAAGGCTGATTTAAATGTGGATTTGGGATTGCGGATTGAAGAAAACAGGAAGCTGATTTTTTCAGTTAATAGGCACTCCGAAATTTTAAGAGTTGGAGAGAAGACATGGCTCGTGTAGTTGGCGTCGATCTTCCGGTGAATAAACGGGTTGAGATCGGACTTACATATATTTTCGGTATCGGGCGTTCGCGTTCAAACTCGATCTTGAAAGAGGCGGGCGTCGCTCGTGATACGCGGGTGCGGGATTTGGACGAAGAGCAACTGGGTCGCATCCGCTCGGTCATTGAAGGGCAGGGCGAAGTCGAAGGCGATTTGCGCAAACGCGTGCAGATGGACATCAAGCGTTTGATGGACATCGGCGCTTATCGCGGTTTGCGCCATCGTCGCGGCTTGCCCGTGCGCGGGCAACGCACTCATACCAACGCGCGCACCCGCAAGGGACCGCGCCGCGCGACCATTGCCAAGAAAAAAGCACCCGGCAAGAAATAGTAACGCAGAGGTTAGAGGCGAGAGGTTAGAGGTCAGTTGGAGAGACTGGCTTGGTCTAACCTCTAACCTCTCGCCTCTAACCTCTGAGGTTTTATGGCAAAAGCAACAGCAGGCGGCAAGAAAAAGACCTTTCGCAAGAAAGAGAAGAAGAATATCCCGAACGGGATCGCCTTCATCGCAGCATCGTTCAATAACACGATGATTTCGATCACGGACCTGGAAGGCAACTTGGTTGCCCAGTCGTCTTCGGGCGCACGCGGTTTTCGCGGTTCGCGCAAAGGCACTCCGTTCGCCGCGCAACAAGCGGCTTACGAAGCGGCACAGAAGGCGAAGGATGCCGGGATGCAACAGTGCGAAGTTCGCGTAAAAGGTCCGGGCGGCGGGCGCGAGTCAGCTATCCGTGCGATCAACAACGCCGGAATTCGTGTCACACTCATTCGTGATACGACGCCAATTCCGCATAACGGTTGCCGCCCGCCGAAGCGGCGCAGAGTATAACGATTGCGGATTGCGGATTGCGGATTTAAAAAACACCTCCGCAAATGCTCTTTGTTAATCCGAAATCCGCATTCCGCAATCCACAATGGGTAGTCCTAAAGGATGAAGGGTTAGCGCGCACGAGCATGCGACCTGTAAACTTTTCCGTCTTAACACAGACTGGAGGCAAAAGAAGTGGCTAGGTATCGAGGAGCGGTGTGCCGTTTGTGCCGCCGTGAAGGTGGAAAATTATTTTTGAAGGGCGATAAATGCTACAAGCCCTCCTGCCCGATTGAAGCGCGCGGCACACAACCGCCCGGACAACACGGAAACTCGCCGCGGCGCGGCAAAGCCCTCGTCGGCTACGGCCAGCAGTTGCGCGAGAAGCAAAAAGTCAAACGCATTTATTTCGTGCTCGAAGGACAGTTTCGCAACTACTTCGAGCGGGCCGCGCGCCAGAAAGGCATTACGGGTGAGAATTTGCTCGTCCTGCTTGAGCGCCGACTCGACAACGCGGTTTATCGCGCCGGGTTCTCCACATCGCGGCGGCAAGCCCGTCAGTTAGTCAACCACGGACATATCCAAGTGAACGGGCGCAAAGTTGACATTCCCTCTTTTCAGGTGAAAGCCGGAGATGTGGTGACGGTACGCGAGACGAGTCGCAAGAACGGGCACATCGAAGGCGCGTGGCAGACGGCTGCCGGACGCGGTCGTCCTTCGTGGATTGCGCCAGCGGACGGTGCGGAGATGAGCGCGCGGGTGGCCACTTTACCGACGCGCGTTGACATCGACCGCTCCATCAACGAGCAACTGATCGTCGAACTTTATAGCAAGTAACAATTTGCGTCGGTGGTGGTCAACTGTCCTCACGGGTGTTTCAAGACATACGGCGATGGCGGTGGCCGCTACCCTCGCACATCTGTTTTCAAGAGCAGCCCGGACTTAAATAAAATTATGGCTATGGATCAAAATAATCTCTGGACAGGATTTCAGATGCCGCGTCGTCTGGCGGTGGAAGGCGAGACGTTGACCGACCGCTACGGGCGTTTCTCCGCGCAACCTTTCGAGCGCGGGTTTGGCACGACCATCGGCAACTCTCTGCGCCGCGCCCTGCTCTCTTCGATTGAGGGCGCGGCCATCACAGCGGTCAAGATCGAAGGCGTCGAACACGAATTTTCGTCTATTCGCGGTGTGGTGGAAGACGCGACGGACGTGATCTTGAATCTCAAGCAGATTCCGATCAAGCTTCACGGCAACGAAGCGAAGACGCTGACGATCAACAAGACGGGCGCGGGCGAAGTTTTGTCCGGCGACATCGAAACTGATGCTGACGTGGAAGTGCTCGACCCGAACGTCTATATCGCCACGGTTAGCGAAGGCGGCTCGATCAACGTCGAAATGCGTCTGAAGCGCGGGCGTGGCTACGTGCCTGCCGACCGCAACTTCGATGAAGACCTGAGCCTCGGCTACATCCCGGTCGATTCCGTGCATACGCCCGTCAAGAAGGTCAACTATACGGTCGAAGCCGCTAGATTGGGCCAGAACACCGAATTCGACAAACTGACGATTGACGTGTGGACTGATGGGTCGGTCAAGCCAGACGATGCCGTCGGCCTCGCGGCGAAGCTGATCAAAGATCACATGGCGATCTTCATCAACTTTGAAGAGGACACGGACGACCTCGCTTACACGGGCATCGAGCGTCCGCCGTTGCCGCGTAACGATCAGCTTGATCGTTCCGTGGACGAACTGGAATTATCGGTTCGTTCTTACAACTGCCTGAAGAACGCCAACATTCGCACCATCCGCGACCTAGTGCAGCGAAGCGAGCGCGAGATGCTGGCGACAAAGAATTTCGGCAAGAAGTCGTTGAACGAAATCAAGGACATCCTGCACGGGATGGGGCTGGACTTCGGCATGGAGTTTGATGAGCAGGGCAACCCGATTCCGGGTAGCGGCGGGCGCGATTCCGACATCAGCGACTTCGTGGATGAAGAAGAAGAGTAAAAACAGTGACGAGTGACGAGTGAAGGAGCGACAAGTTGAAACTTGTTCCGGCTCGTCATCTCGTCACTCGTCACTCGTCACTGAGAAAAATAGTCATGCGACATTTGAAAGCACATCGCAAACTGGGGCGGACGACCGAGCACCGCCTCTCGCTGTTGCGCAATCTGGCGACTTCACTCATCAATGCGCGCAACGAGCGCGTCGTCACCACTCTGCCGAAAGCCAGGGAACTGCGCCCGTTCATCGAGCGCGTCATCACGCTTTCGCGCAAGGCTCAAGTTTTGAGCGGCGAGGATGCCCCGGTGAAAGCCGTCCACCTGCGCCGTCAGGCGGCGGCGTTCTTCCACACGGGCAATCGCCAGCAGAAGTCTGAGACGGGTCGGCGCGGCGCAGTGCGCCCGGCGCGCACCGCAGGCGTGGCCGCCGTCAAACGTCTCTTCGACGAACTCGGCGAACGCTACCGGGATCGTCCCGGCGGCTACACGCGCATCATCAAATTGGGCCGGCGCGATGGTGACAACGCCGAACTTGCCATCATCGAACTCGTGGATAGCCCGCGCGAGCGTGAGGCCGCGGCGCAAACCGAGAAACGCGCCAAGTCAGTCACTTCCGATAAGCGGAAGTCCGCGCGCGCGAGCCGGTCGGTCGAAGCCGAGGGTGGTCGTCGCGGTGGCAAGAAAGCCGACAAGACCTATGAGAAGGAAGAGACGACGGCGGCGCGGGGTCGCGGCACAACCGGTGGTGCGGAAGTGAAAGATGCCGACAAGGCGGGCAGCGGCGGCAGTCGCTCGCAGAAAACTGAATCAACCGCCGCTGAGCAAGAGACGGACAATTAAGGTCAGGATCAAGCGGGGCGCGGCTTGCATGTTATGCAAGCGCGCCCTTCGCCTCGCTAAGCTTTTAGCCTCAATCCCCCGCTTGAGCATTGGCACAAGCCGAAGCGGGCTGGGGCTTTGATTTTGCTCTACCAACGCAGCCAGAGAGACTGTGGAAACTCACGACGTGCGGAGGTCAACGATAGCATGAGCGAAGAAAAAAAAATCGAAGCATCAGGCAGCGACCAGACAGGAGCGGCGCAGGTGCGCCAGCAGCCCGTCTCCACTCGCCCCGGCGGAGATAGCAGCGAAGCGAGCGGTAGCAACAGCGGCGGCGGCGGCGGCGGCGGCGGTCGTTCTGGTCCGCGTCGCCGACATCGCGGCGAACGCGAGCATCAACCGGCGACGCGCCGCCCGGAATTCTCGATCAACATGGAAGAGTTGCGCGAGTTGGCCGACTTGATCACTGCGCAGGGCTTCACCGAGTTTGAACTGGAGAAGGAAGGCTTTCGCCTGCGCCTCAGCCGCAACACCTACTCGCAAGTTCAGACGGCTCCGACGGCAACGGCAGCATCCGGCCCAGCAGCCGTTCTTTTCCCCGCGCCGCAATCTGCGACTTCCCCATCAGGCACAGATACCTCTGCTGCGACCGCCGCCGCCGCCGCCGCGCCAGAAATGAAAGCTGCATCCCAGGCCGGTGCGGTCGATGAACTGTACAAGATCACTTCGCCTATCGTCGGCACGTTTTATCGCGCGCCGTCGCCCGCTTCCGATGTGTTCGTCAAACAGGGCAGCCGCGTCGAAGCGGATACAGTCGTTTGTATCATCGAAGCGATGAAATTGATGAACGAGATACAGGCCGAAGTCGGCGGCACGATTGAAAAGATTTACGTCGAGAACGGTCAACCCGTCGAATACGGCCAACCGCTTTTCGGAGTCAAGAAGTAAACAGTTCTCAGTTCTCAGTTTTGGGTTTTCAGCAACGGATCAAAGCGTAGTTCTGATAACTGGTAACTGGTAACTGACAACTGACAACTGACAACTGCTTATGGTCATTGCTCCGCGCAAATTTCGGAAAATTCTGATCGCGAATCGCAGCGAGATCGCGTGTCGTATCATCTGGGCATGCAAGGAGATGGGTATTCGCACCGTCACTGTGCATAGCGTGGCTGACCGGGATTCGCTGCATGTGCGCTTCGCTGATGAGTCGATCTGCATCGGGGCGGCACCTTCGGCGCAGAGTTATTTGAATATCCCGGCGGTCATCAGCGCGGCGGAAATCACGAACGTCGATGCGATTCATCCCGGTTACGGCTTTCTCGCCGAGTCGTCTTATTTCGCGGAGATTTGCGAGGCTTGCAATATCAAGTTCATCGGGCCGCGCTCGTCCGTCATCAAATTGATGGGCGACAAGGTGGAGGCGCGGCGCGCGATGCAAGCGGCGGGCGTGCCGATTCTGCCGGGCAGCCCCGACCCGCTTGAATCGGAAGAGGAAGCGGTGCGGCTTGCGCGCGAGATCGGCTTTCCCGTCATCATCAAAGCGGCGGCGGGCGGCGGCGGGCGCGGGATGCGCATCGTGCGTTCAGAAGCGGAACTCGGCCATGCGTTGGAGACGGCGTCGAACGAAGCGCTCTCCGCGTTCAGGAACGGCGATGTTTACATCGAACGCTACGTCGAACGCCCGCGTCACATAGAAATTCAGGTGATGGCAGACGAGTTCGGTCATTGTGTTCATTTGGGCGAGCGTGATTGTTCGATTCAGCGTCGGCATCAAAAGTTGATTGAAGAAGCTCCGTCGCCCGCGCTCACACGGGAGTTGCGCGAGGAGATGGGACGGGTGGCGGTCGAAGCATGCAAGCGCGTGGGTTACACGAACGCGGGCACGATTGAGTTTCTGCTCGACGAAGACGGGCGTTTCTATTTCATGGAAATGAACACGCGCATTCAGGTCGAGCATCCTGTCACGGAGATGATCACGCTGGCCGACATCGTGCGCAATCAAATTCGCGTCGCCGAAGGCGAGGAGTTGGCCTTCGCGCAGGAAGATGTCATCTTTGCCGGACACGCTATCGAGTGTCGCATCAACGCCGAGCATCCGGAGACGTTCACTCCGTCGCCTGGTTTGATCACTGCCTGCAATTTGCCGGGCGGCCCCGGCGTGCGCGTGGACACGGCCATTTATCCCGGCTACTTCGTGCCGCCTTATTATGATTCGATGATCGCCAAATTGATCGTCCATGCGCGCACGCGCGAGTTGGCGATTGCACGGATGCGCCGCGCGCTCGAAGCGATGGTGATTGAAGGAATCAAGACGACGATTCCGCTGCACCTGAAGATCATGGACGATCCGCAGTTTCAGTCGGGCGATTTTTCGACGAAATTTTTGGAAGAGTTTGTCGAGCGAAACGGCGAAGCGGGCGGCGCGAAAACCGCCAACGCCTGAGTTTCGCGCTAAGGGGCTTTTTGGCGCGTTGACGCCGCCGGAAAGCAGCCTTTATAATAACCGACTTTCCCGCCAGGGGATTTTCGCGTCTGAGGAGAGTAACGGATGTCTTACGCAATTATTAGAACCGGCGGCAAACAATTTCGCGTCGCACCGGGCCAGACGGTGCGCGTCCCTTCGCTGCATGAAAAGGCGGGCGCGAGCGTCGAGTTCGATGTGCTGGTATTTGGCGGCGACAACGAGACGAAAGTCGGTTCGCCCATCGTTGACGGCGCGCGCGTCGGCGGCACAATTGTCGAACACGGGCGCGGCGACAAGATTATCGTCTTCAAGAAGAAACGCCGCAAACAATACAAACGCACACAAGGCCACCGGCAAAATTACACGGCGGTGAAGATCGAGACAATCGGATAAAAAAGTGATGAGTAATGAATGATGAGATAAAATTTTTTGTCTTCTCACTCATCGCTCATCACTTATCACTTGAAGGATTGAGTTATGGCACATAAAAAGGGAGTCGGCTCGTCGCGTAATGGTCGCGATTCGCAGTCGCAGCGACTGGGTTTGAAAAAGTTTGGCGGCGAGCGCGTGCTTGGCGGCAACATTCTGGCGCGTCAGCGCGGCACGAAATGGAAACCGGGCAAGAACGTCGGGCGGGGCAAAGACGACACGTTATTCGCTTTGATCAACGGCATCGTCAAATTTGAAGATAAGGGGCGACAAGGCAAGTTCATCAGCGTCTACGCGGAGGCGAATGCCGCCGCCGCGCTGGAAATGCCCGCTGCGGTTGCCGCATAGCCGAAGGGTTATTCAAGCGTTACCCGCGACGCCCGCGCCTGCTCAGATGAACAAGCGTCGGGCGTCCTTTCCATTTTTGATTGCGGATTGAAACTCAATTTATAACCTCGCCGAGTCGAGCGGTTGATTTACGAATCCGCAATCCGCCATTGTTGAATGTTTATTGATCGAGTCAAAATTCGCGTCAGCGGGGGGCACGGCGGCAACGGCGTGACGGCGTTCCGACGCGAGAAGTTCGTGCCGCGCGGCGGCCCTTCGGGGGGCGAGGGCGGCAAGGGCGGCGACGTGTGGCTGGTGGCCGATACAGGGGTCAACACTCTGCTGCACTTGCGCTACAATCCTGAGCACAGCGCGGATCGCGGGCGACACGGCGAAGGCTCGAATCGTTCGGGACGCGAAGGGGAAGATGTGACGGTGCGCGTACCCGTCGGCACGCAAGTGTACGACGCGGAGACGGGCGACTTGATGTGCGATCTGGCGGAAGAGGAGCAGCGTTGGCTGGCGGCGAAGGGCGGGCGCGGCGGCTTCGGTAATTCCCACTTCGCCACCTCGACCAACCGCGCGCCGCGCTACCATCAAGAGGGCGGCCCCGGCGAAGAGCGCGAGTTGCAACTCGAACTAAAACTTCTCGCCGACGTGGGTCTCGTCGGTTTCCCGAACGCGGGCAAGTCAACTTTGATCTCGACGATCTCCGCCGCCAAACCGAAAATCGCCGATTACCCTTTCACGACGCTTGAACCGCATCTTGGCGTCGTTGACCTCGGCGAGTTCCGCACTTTCGTCGTCGCCGACATCCCCGGTTTGATCGAAGGCGCGCATGAAGGCGCGGGACTCGGAGATCGGTTCCTGCGCCATGTCGAGCGCACGAAATTATTGCTGCATCTAGTCGATGTCTCTTCCGTATCAGGCCGCGATGCGGTCGGCGACTACGAGGCGATCAATCGGGAATTGCTGGCCTACGATCCGCAACTTGCCGAACGACCGCAGATCGTCGTCGCGACGAAGATCGACGCGCTTGACGAGCCGGAACGTTTGGAGAGCGTGCGGCGGCGCGCGGGCGATGACGAACGGCCCTTCTTCGCCATCTCGTCAGTGACTAATAACGGCATCCGCGAATTGGTTCATGCTGTGGGGCAAGCGTTGGATGCTCTGCGAGAGAGCGAGGCGGCGGAAGCAAGGACACGCTTGGATTCGATTCAAGAGAGCGAAGCATTCACGGCATCAGAGTGAGATGATGAGTCAGCAGCGCAACGCTCGCATCGCTCTTTACGGCGGCACTTTCGACCCCGTGCATGACGGGCACCTCGGTGTGGCGCGCGAGTTATCGCAGTTGTTTGCGCTCGACGAAGTTCTTTTCATTCCGGCGCATGTCGCGCCGCACAAGCGCCGCAGCGTTCCGCCCGCCACGCCGTTTCATCGTTACGCGATGCTCGCGCTGGCGACGCAAAACGAATCGCGTTTTCGCATCTTGACCGTCGAACTCGACGAGCCGAAGAAGCCCTATACGGTGGAGACGATCTCGCGGCTGCAAGAAAAGTCGGACGCGCATTTCCTGTTCGTGATGGGGGCCGACTCGTGGGAGGAGATCACGACATGGCGCGAGTGGGAACGGCTGCTTTCGATGATCTCGCACGTCGTCGTAACGCGACCGGGTTATGAGTTGAGCGCCGAACATGTGCCCGCAACGGTGCGCGAGCGAATTGTTGACCTGCGCGGTGCGACCGGCGCGGCAGCCGCAGGTGCAGTAGAAATGACGGGGAAGCAGAAAATCTATCTCACCGACGCGGTGAAGATAGACGTTTCATCGACGCAGATTCGTCGCGCCGCGCAAAAGTTCGACGGTGACGAGCACACATGGGGACGCATGCTGGTTCCGCCGCCTGTGGCGGAGTACATCACCAAATACAGGCTCTACAGAGAGGCGCATGAAACAGAACGAAACGACGCTGGAAGAGAGCGCGCTCACGACTGAGAAGCGTGCCGAATTGAATGAGCAGCCGGATGCAACGGGAGCCGCGCCAATTGCGAACGCTGCCGCCAACAACAACAACAACCTGGACGGACGCATGGAAGCCGCCTTACGCGCGGCGAGCGATAAGAAGGCGGTTGATCTGGTGGTGCTCGACCTGCGCACCATCGCCAATTTCACCGACTACTTTTTGATCGCGAGCGGCACGAACGTCCGTCAGGTGCAGGCCATCGCCGACGAGATCACGGAGCGTTTGAAGCGCGAGGGCACGCGCGCCGAACGCATCGAAGGCTACCGCACTGCCGAGTGGGTGCTGGTGGATTACGGCGACTTCATCGTGCATATCTTTGAAGAGAAGGCGCGACGTTTCTACGACCTTGAGAGACTCTGGCGCGAGGCGGCGCGCGTGAAACTGCCCGCCGACTTGCAGCGGGAAGCGAACAGTTTTTTGAGAAATGAAGCGTGAGCGAACTCGTGACGCACTCGGCGGCGATGCGCGAGGCCGTGCGTCTCGCGAGTCGGGTCGCGACGACGGACGCCAATGTTCTCGTGACGGGCGAATCGGGCGCGGGCAAAGACGCGCTCGCGCAGTTCATTCACGCGCGCTCGCGCCGCGCCGCTGCGGCGTTCGTCAAGATCGATTGCGCCGCTTTGCCGGCAGAGTTGTTGGAGGCCGAGTTGTTTGGCTACGAGCGCGGCGCATTCACGGGCGCGAGCGCGGCCAAGCCCGGTCGGCTCGAAGCGGCGCACAAGGGCACGCTTGTCCTCGACGAGATCGCGCATCTTTCCACGGACGCGCAGGCGAAACTGCTCCGCGTGATCGAGGAGCGCGAGTTCGAGCGGCTGGGCGGCAGGCGCACCATGCGCGTCGATGCGCGTCTGATCGCACTCACGAATGTCGATTTGGATGAAGCCGTCAGGCGGCGCGCGTTTCGCCCCGATCTTTTTTATCGTTTGAATGTAGTCCGCATCCAGGTGCCGCCCTTGCGCGAACGGCGCGAAGACGTGCGCTCGCTCGCACGGCAGTTTTTAAAAACTTATGCCGCGAAGCATGGCCGCCGGGCTTTGAAAATCGAGCCGGACGCGCTGTTGTTGTTGGAAAATTACGATTTCCCCGGCAACGTGCGCGAACTGGCGCACGTCTTAGAGCGGTCTGTGATCATGGCAGACGGGGAGCAAGTCGAAGCCAAGCATCTGCCCGAGTCGGTCTGCGCCGCCGCATCGCTGCAAAGGAAGCGCGAGCAGCGCATGACGCTTGCCGAACTCGAAGCCGCCTACATCGCCGAAACGCTGGTCGCCGCGCGGGGCAATAAATCAGAGGCGGCGCGTTTGCTCGGCATCAGCCGCAAGAATCTCTACGAGAAACTGGCGCGCTTTAGGAGGGATGAGGGATGAGGAACGAGGGATGAGTAAAACCGGATGAGTAACTTGTTGTGTTCTCTTAATTCATCCCTCATCCCTCATCCCTCATCCCTTCGAGGATGCGTTTGCGTCTCATCTGGGTAGGGAAGACGAAGAATGAGCACATGCGTGCTCTGCTGAATGATTATTCACTGCGGCTGGGGCGGTTCGTTCGTTGCGAGGTGACGGAGTTGCGCGAGAGCGCGAGCAAAGATGCCCGCGCCGTTGTCGCGGAAGAGGGCCGGCGCATCGCGGACGCATTAGGGGCCGAGAGCGTGTTGGTGTTGTTGGATGTCGAGGGAGAGCGGCGATGGAGTTCGCCGGAGTTGGCGGCGCAAGTTGAGCGCTGGCAGTCGGAAGGGAAGAAGGAAATAGCCTTCGTGATCGGCGGACATCTCGGAGTCGCGCCGGAGTTGAAAGCCAGGGCCACGGTGCGCTGGTCGCTCTCGCGCCTGACGCTGACGCATGAAATGGCGCGGGTCGTGCTGGTCGAACAACTTTATCGTGCGTATACGATCATCCACGGGTTGCCGTACCAGAAGTGAGAGGACAGGCGAGTGAGCCGTTCGTCATCGTTGCTTTGAAAGCAAAGTCATGCAGACCAGGTGGGGTTTAAGAGAGGGGAAATAAAACATGGATAAGCGCAAATTGAAATCGTATCGTGATCGTTTATTGGAACGGCGCGAGGGTTTGTTTCGGCAGGTGACGGAAGCGGAGATGTCGAGCCGCGAGCGCGACCTCGAAGCCACGCAAGACCCTGCCGACATGGCTGCCAACGCCTACACGAAAGAACTGTTGATCTCGATGTCGGCCAACGACCGCCACCTGCTCGGATTGATCGATGAAACGTTGCACCGCATCGAAGCGGGCGCGTTCGGCGAATGCGTCAACTGCGGCGAGCAGGTGCAGGAGAAGCGTCTGGAAGCCGTGCCGTGGGCTCGCTACTGTCTCAAGTGTCAGGATTTGCAGGAGCGCGGCCTCTTGCACGTGGACGAAGAATAGCATCGCGATTAAGCCCTGACTTCGGGAACAGCCCTTTGATTCGGAACGATTCGAATCAAAGGGCTGTTGTCGTGTCGGCTCGCGCAAGCGAGGATGACGGTTATAAACTGTAACTCATGTGGCTGGCACGACAATTCGACGCGCTCTATGATGCGACGCTCGCGCTCGTCTACCCGATGCGGTGCGCGGCGTGTGGCGCGGCGAGCGTAGAGCAGCGCGCAGATGCGCCCGCGTGTGCGTCGTGTTGGGAAGCGACAACGATTTTTACGGGCGAGGAGACGTGTTGTGGGAAGTGCGGCGCGTTGGCATTGGGCGAAGTGCCGCCGGAGAAGCGGGCGGATGTGCGGTGTCGTCGTTGCGAAGCGGCGGCATTTACGGCGGCGCGCTCAATCGGGAAATATGAAGGGGCCTTGCGCGCGTCGGTGCTGATTTTGAAGCATGAACCGCATGTGTCGGCGCGTCTCCGGCGTCTGCTCTGCGCCGCGCAAGGGCGTCCGCCGCTCGACGCGGCCACGCGCATTGTGCCCGTCCCCCTCCACGCCGCCCGCGAACGCGAACGCGGGTTCAACCAAGCGGCCATCCTCGCACGCGCTGTAGCTGCGCCGTCTCATTTGCCGCTCGACGAGTGGAGCGTTGTGCGGACGACCCACACTTCGCGCCACCGCGCCGGGATGGACGCCCGCGCGCGACGCGAAACCGTCGAGCGGGCGTTTCAGGTGGAACGCCCGCGCCTCATCGCAGGCGAGCGCGTCCTGCTCATCGACGACGTGTTCACCACGGGCGCGACCGTCTCCGCTTGCGCGCAGGCGCTCAGAGACGCGGGCGCAGAGGATGTTTATGTGCTGACGGTAGCGCGTGCGTGAGGTTCTCGGTAAGAGTTGAAAACAAGGCAAGAGCCGTTAATGCGTTAAACGGCTGGTCTATCTGCTCTCGCGGGAAAGCCGCGTGAACGCGGCTGAGTAGTCGCATCTTTAACCAACTGCCCGTGCAAGTAATGGGTCAGTTACGTGAGCATAAAGGGAAAAGTTGTTGAGTTGGTCGTATCTTCTCATCAAGAAGAAACCAATGCGACACGTTTACCAATCAACTAAGTCACCTGATTATGGAGTCAATTCGTG